>NZ_JPKW01000001.1:8723-73188 GCF_001887735.1 Paracoccus sp. SM22M-07 | reverse complement strand
GGGTCCGGGCTTCGACGAAGTCGTAGGACCAGACATGGTTCGAACGCTCTGGCCGCAGACGGATGCATGACCCGTCGTTCAGCCAGAGCCGACCCTTCTTTGGTTGCTTTTGTGGGACCTTCAGCCCCTCCCGCCGCCAGATGCGCTCGACCCGTTTCACGTTCACCGCCCAACCGGCCTCGCGCAGAAGGGCAGTGATCCGGCGGTATCCGTAGCGCCCATATTGCGAGGCGAGCGCGATGATGTCGGCCGTCAGGACGTCTTCATCGGCCCGTCCGCTCGGCACTTTCCGCTGTGTCGAGCGATGCTGCCCGAGCAAGCGACAAGCGAGCCGTTCCGAGATCCGAAACTTCTGCCTGACATGCTCGATGCAAGCACGGCGGCGGGCGGGGCTCAGAAGTTTCCCGATGCGTTCGGCCCATGGGCCTCACCCCGAAGGATGAGCTTCTCGAGCGTCAGGTCAGAGACGGCCTTCCGGAGCCGCTCATTCTCCTTCTCCAGCTCCTTCAATCGCTTCACCTGGTCGGTTTTCAGCCCACCGAACTCCTTGCGCCACCGATAGTAGGTGAACTGCGTCACGCTGATCGACCGCACGGCTTCGGCCACCGACTGGCCTTGCGACACCAACACGTCAACCTGCCGGAGCTTGGCGACGATCTCCTCCGGCTTGTGCTTTTTCTGGGGCATTCCTGCATCCTCCAAATGGCTCAAAAGCCATACCTCAGGGAGGACCACTTTTCAGGGGGCAGACCATACCCTCGATCCTTGGCTGAAACCGATCAGAGTGACGGCAAACCTTCACCCAGATGACCAAACTCGACAAGCTTTGACCGGATCACCCGCAACCTGATGCCTCGAAAGCCCCCTTCCTCGGCGCTATCCGAACCGCATCCCTGCGGAACGCATCCTTCTCAACTGCAATCGGGCTTCGTCTCCTTTGCGATACATCGCGTAGGCAAAGGATCGGCACCAAAACGCGACAGGCCCACTAGGCGGACTTCGTGGCCACCTAGAACTTCGCGCGCCGGCACAAGACCCTCGGCGGCCTCCGGCTGTACCAGTACACCTGTAACTATTGAGAAGTGGAACCAAGCGCGGATCGCATTGCTGTCGGCCAAGGGGAAATAAACCCGACCCGCGCACCACGGGCCGGTCTGCGCCTTGCGGACGCATGATCATACCGGTCTGATGCGCTGAGCCTGTGATGTTTTGGGCAAGGAATGTCGACATACGCAGCGCGTCCAGACGTGTGGGGAAACGCGACAATTCCCTCGCGCAAAGACGTTACGGGTGCAAAGCCATATTTGTCAGCGAGGCGAAGACGTCTAGTTTTTGCGACCTGGCAGTCTGGTGCGCATGTTCAGAGGATATCAAGGGATCTGCACCGTGCAGCCCATTCAAGAAGCGTGCGACTGGCGGCGGGCCCGATTGCCGAGGAAATCCTGACCGCATCGCGCGATCCTTGCCGCCGTGCCGCAGATGATCGGGTTCGCTTTTCGGCCGTCGATGGCACGATGCCTTACCTTTCGCGCATGGGGTAGGGGTTGGCGCCTTTCCCCATCAGCGTTGATGCCTCCGCGTGCAGACCATCGGTGCAGGGCAAGCTGAGGCCTTGGTCCTTAGCTGATTTGGGCGCATGCTGAGGCATTCACAGAAAGGGAAAACCTTGTATCGCCTGTTCGTGACCATGCTGGTCTCGGCCTGCTTTCTGGCATCTGCCGGGCTAGCGCAGACGGTTAACCTCTCCGACGCCGCACCTGCGAATGCGCCACCGGCTGCTGTCAAATTCACCACGGGAACGCCCCCCGGAGCAGCCAAGGTGAACGAATTCAGTTTGGTCCACCGGCACCGGCAGAGGCCGTCCACGGCCTAGGATCTGTTGTAGACAGGGTGAATGCTTAAGGCATGGGAAGGCCTTTCGGTTGTCACGATGCCTGGCGCGGGAGCCGGCCTACAAAGGGTCATTGGCTCAGCAAAGATCCCGCAGCCTTTCCAAAACCCTTGGAATCGCCTTGACCCCTATCAGGGATCGGGGCGGGCAAGCGGCGACCGAACTGCGCCAGCACTGTCACTGCTGCCGGGGCTACTGACCGTCACCACGCGCCAGGCATCTTCTGCACCAACCAAGTGCCTGGCCTCTTCGGCACTTGGCAGAAGATCGTCATCGTCGCCGATAACGACGTGCAGATAACGCCCGGCTTCCCTGATCTTGACCTTGGGTTCGCCTTCCAACCGGCTCTGGACACGCTGGATCAGTTCCAGGCGGCCCGGCGTGCCAAGCTTTCGTGGCGCGCCGTCAAGCAGTTCGGCGACTGAGATGCGCGAGTTGCGCAGGCCATCCTTCAGGATGTCGAACCCAATCAGGCCCGCGGCGACGGCATCCGCCCACCAGAACCCCATCGAAATACCGATGATGCCCAAAATGCCTGCAGCGCCCGTCTTCCAATCGGCGGCATTCATGTCGGCATCTGCGTGCAGTACCTTATCCTGGATATCCGGCGCTATGCGCAGCTTCTTGCGGCCCAGGATGACGGGCGGGACGATCGAATAGGCCAAGGCCGCGACCATCAGCCAACCCAGCCAAACCTCGGCTCCCAGGATCTGGACGCTGCCAATGGTCGGATGCTCCTGCCGGAAAAGGACCATGCCGGCATCATAGACCAGGTAGCCGCCCAACGCTGTCAGCGTCGCGGCCGACAGCGCAAAGGCCAATGTGCCGATGCGATGCAGGCCGAACGGAAACCTGGCCGAGGGTGGCAGACGTTCGACCCGGGCCGCGACAAGAAACAGGATCGGCGGAACCAGCGACAGCATGTCTTCTATCCAGGCCGCCTGCATGGCCTGGCTGGAGCCCATCACCATGAACATCACGCCAACGATCGTCATCAGCCAGAACAATGTCCACCACTCTAGCCGCCGCGCCCGCGCGATCTGCGTGGTGATATGTTCGGGCAGCGGGGGATAACGATTCATTGGCGGGCCTCACGCGTCAGGGGCCGCAGGGCCTTGTTCAGCCGGAACAGAAAGCGGTTCTCGCCGGGGCGGATCAGAAGCACCCGTTCGACCCTGTCCGGCCCTATGGTGACATGGCCGATGGGATTGGTCGCGCCGGCGTGTTTGGCCAGCGGAGAGTCCGAGGGTATCCCGCCCGCCAGCAGGTGCACATCGCCATGCGACAGTTCGTTCAGCAGCAGGTGAGGGTTGCCGGGGCGCAGCTCGACCCGCGCTTCCAGTTCGGCGGCTATCCGTTCGACAGCTTCGCGATCGACGGAGGGCAGGGGCTCTTCGAACGTGCCGACGATCAGGACCTTGCCCTCGACGTCTCTTGTGGTTCCTTCGGGATCTTTCGGCAGTTGACAGGCCGCCAGCAGCAGAGCGGCTGCGAAAATGATGACGTGGCGCAAACTGTGATCCGCCCTTTGGGTTTTGGTGTCTCGGGGGGCATTGTCAACTGCGTCGGCGGGATTTTGTTCCTGGGGGCCGGCGTCTTTTCCGCAAAGAGGTCATCGCGGAAAGCCTGAACGGCAGTGTGGCAACGGCCAGGGGTGCCGGTACGGACCTTGTCGAACGTCGAACGATGCCGCTTGGCAGGCGTCGGCTGTTTTATTGTTATGTAACAAAGCTCTTCGGACTAAAGATGGCCATACAGGCTGTTTGGACATGCGCGACGGCGGGAGGCTTGGGAACATCGTGCAGCCCTGCCTGTTGCTTGGCCCGCAAAAGCGGGAAAAAACCGATGTGGGATTGGATTGCTGCCAACCGCAGCCTTGTTCAGGTCAGCATGACCGCGGTGACGGCCCTGATTTGGATCATCTGGCTGCATCTCATCATGTCCGGCCTGAAGCGGCAGGCGCGCACCGAGATTTTGATCCACATGGGAGGCGCACGCGACCTGTCGGGCCGAATGCTGGTCAGCAATCTTGGCTTGGAACCTATCTATGTCCTTGAGATCATGCTGATGGTCAGGACGGAGCAAGGCGAAGAGGTCATGTCGGTCGCCAATCGGGTCGAGGTCGAGCGCAAAGAGGATGATCTTGGCCGCAACGCGACGCTTCAGGGGCCGCTGAAATCGGGCGAGGTTGTCGAGATCGGAAGCGTTCTTGATCTGGTGGAGCGTGCCCGCCAAGGCGCCGCCAGTGTGAACCAGGCGGATATTTACGATATCGAGATCACCGCCGTCGGAGTCACGAGTGCCGACTACACGATTGTTGCAGCCAAGCGCCTCTTTCGGACGACGCGTCAGGGCTGCCAAATGCATCTGCACCCCACGACCCTGCACACGCGGCAAATCCGCTCTGCCAAGCAACTGCGACCGATCGCCGAACGCTTGACGTCGCTCTTGTGACCGTGAAACAGCGCCTCATCGCCGCGCGGTCCTCAACCGCGTGTGCTGATCAGGCTCTGCAGCTTGCGGCTGATCTGATCCCGGGTATAGGGCTTGACGATCTGCATTCCGGCGATGCCGAGCGCTTCCAGTTCTCTCGCATCATAACCCGATGTGATGGCAAAGGGCACCTTTGCCGCCACCAGGGCGCTGATGATCGGCGTCGAAGATTGCCCGCCCAAATTGGCGTCCACCATTGCGGCGTCGATCTGGCCGTCCAGTTCCCGGATCAGGCGCAGGGCCTGGTCGGGGGCGGCAGCCATGCCGACCACCTGATGGCCCAGATCTTCCAGCAGGTCGCTGAGTTCGAACGCGATCATGCATTCATCTTCGACCACCAGAAGCCTCAGCGACCTTTGCTTGGTTTGGTCTGTCATTCGTGAACTCCACTTTGCATCGCAGGCCCTCGACAGGAAACTCAAGTGTCACCTCGCCTCTCAGTTCCATGCTGATGCCATCTTTGATCAGGCGCGAACCAAAGCCCCGCCGTGCCGGGGGCGTCACGGCGGGGCCGCCATGCTCGTGCCATTCAAAGATCACGTGCTGTCCGTCGCGGACCTGCCACCTGACATCGACGCGCCCTTCCGGAACCGAGAGGGCGCCATATTTGACCGCGTTCGTCGCCAGTTCGTGCAAGGCCATCGCGAAGGATATCGTGACATCCGCACACAGGTCCACCGGCGGGCCCTCGACAAAGACCTGCCCAGGGGCCGTATCCGAAAAGGACGCCAGGGCTTCTCGGGTCAGCTCGCCCAGTTCGGCCCCGCTCCAGTTGCGGCGCGTCAGGATCGAATGCGCCCCTGCAATCGCGCCGAGACGCTTGTCGAAGGCATCGGCAAAGGTCTCGACGCTATCGGTTGTCCGCTGCGTCTGCCGGGCGGTGGACTGGACGATCGACAGCATGTTCTTGACCCGGTGGTTCAACTCTCCGATCAGCCATTTCTGAGACTCCTCCCAACGCCGCCGTTCTGTCACATCGCGCACCAGGCCCGTACCATGGGCCTGGTCGCTGGCGTGATCGCGAAGAAAGTCGCCGGTCCCTTGGACGAAATGCTGGCTGCCGTCGGGGTGGATCACGCCATAGACCAGTTCGAAGGGGCGCTCCTCGCGCAGGCTGGCCGTCACCTCGTCCTTGATGCGCTGCTGGTCCTCTGGGCGGACGCGTGCCAGCCAGGCGGCTATGGTGTCCTCATCCTCGGCAAGACCAATGATTTCGCGCGCGCGCGCATCCCACCCGGCCTCGCCGGTGGCAAAGTTCCAGGTTCCCCAGCCCAGTTGCGATGCACGGGTCGCAAGGGCAAGGGCATCGCGGGCTTCCTGCAGTCGATGCTGCGCCTGCCGCTGTTCGGTCGTGTCACGGGCCACCCCGAACCATTCCAGTATCCGGCCCTGCTTGTCCAGAATGGGGACGGCGCGGGACTGCGTCCAGCCGATGCCGCCATCCGCCAGCCTGACGCGATGTTCCATCTGGAAGGGTGATTTCGTGCGCACGGCCTGTTGGATGGCTTGCTGAACCAGCGGTCTGTCATCGGCCAGGATATAGCGATCCTGCCAGGTCCTGTCGGGGACCGATGTATCGGCCAGGAACCCTTGGCTGACCAATTCGATCATCTCGGACCAGTCGGGCGACATGCGATAATGGACATCCTCCGTCGCGTCGATCAGCGCGCGGAGGCGGATCTCGCTGCGCTGCTGCGCGGCTTCGGCATGAGAGCGCTCCAGCATCGCCGAAAGGCGGTCGACCACGGCCCGCAGCAGGTCGATTTCCCCCGAATGATAGTCCCGGCCCTGTTCGGCGCCGATGCATAACAGGCCGACAAGCCGATTGTCCCTTGTTAGCGGCACCCCCAGGAAAGACCCGAATCCGGCTTCGGCCAAGGATTGCTGCTTGTCCTTGGGAACCAGGGACGAGTTCTGCGTATCGCGAACGGCGACATGGCCTCCCTCCACCGCTGCGCCCAAGGCCCAATTGAATTCGACAGGGCCCGCCTCGTCTTCCTGCGGACTGGCGACGGGATGATCCCGCAGCACGGGTGGCAGGCTCTTGGTATCGGCATTCCAGAAATGGACATGCTCGACATCCAACCATGCCCTGACCAGGCGGCAGGCCTCGGCCTTCATCTCATCCGCGTCGGTCAGTGAACGCAGCCGGTCCGACAGATCCAGCAGGAAACGCTGTCTTATGGCGCTGTTCCTGATGCTCTCATGGGCCTCGCGCAATGCGCTGATGTCGATCAGCGTGACGACGACGCCCTCGATCCGGTCGTCAATGGTCCGATAGGGTCGCACCCGAAGGCTCAGCCAGCGGTCGCCGCTTGCCCGGACCTCCTTTTCGACGGCGGCCAGGTTACGCAGAACCTCGGCGGCATCTTCGGCCAGACCCTGATAATCCAGCCGGTGCGTGAAATCGCTGATGACACGCCCGACATCGGCGCTGGTGATGTTGAACAGATCGGCGACGCGGGGCGTGAACATGCGTATGCGCAGCTTGCGGTCAAGAAACAACGTCCCGATATCGGTTGCCGCCACGATGTTCTGCAGATCGTTATGAGCGGCGCCCACATCCTTCAACTTGCTTTTCAGTTCCGCATTGACGGTCTGCAGTTCCTCGTTGATCGACTGAAGCTCCTCCTTCGAGGTTTCCAGCTCCTCCGAGGTCGAGCGGTATTCCTCGTTGATTGATTGCAGTTCCTCGTTGGCGACCCGCAGGTCCTGGATGGATGTTTCGTTCTCAGCCCGTGACGCCAGAAGCCGCGCTTCTGCGGCATTCAGCAATCCCCGCAGGCGGATGATCTCATCGGCCGAGGGGTTCTCGTTGCCCTCCTCGGAAAGGTCGTCAACAGGACCCGCGTTCAGAAATGCGGCCAACGCGTGGCGTGCAGGTTCGCTGTCCTGATCGGAGATCGGTGTCACCTGTACCAGTACCTGACATCGACCGCTGTCCAAATCGACAGGGATCGGCATCGTCAGTGTAGCTTCGCCGCGGTCAAAGGCCCGGCGCAAGGCCGTTCGCAGATCAAGACGCAACTCGGGCCGCACCATATCGGTCAGTTCGGTGCTGATCGGCCCGCCCGAGGGCCGCAGGAAGCGCCCCGCCTCGGCTGACAGATGCAAGGCGTGGAAATCACGGTCGACAAGAATGCTGGGCGCGGCTGCCCGTTCTATCGCATCCAGATGCAGCGACGGGATGGACCTGTCGCGGGGCCTGTCGCGCCCGATCGCAGGATTGATCACGGCCTGCGGGCGATGTTCGACCGGCATCTGGGTGATCAGCGGTATCTTGCGCGCGACCTTGGCGCGGGCCCGATACAGACGCGCTTCGCGGTGGACGGGCGCGAACAGGTCCGGAATGGCGTCGATGGTTTCGGCCGACCCCAGGAACAGCAGCCCGTCCGGCTTCAACCCATAAGCGAACAGGGCGCAGACCTCACGCTGAAGCTGACGTTCAAGATAGATCATCAGATTGCGGCAGGTGATCAGATCCAACCGCAGGAACGGGGGGTCCTTGACCACGCTGTGCGACGCGAAAAGCACCAGGTCGCGCACTTCCTTGCGGATCCGGTAATGGGCGCCCTCCCTGATGAAGAATCGGCTCAGGCGGTCGGGGTCCACGGCCGCCTCGATGCTTGCTGGGTATCGCGCCTCGCGGGCGGTGGCCAGCGCACCCTCGTCCAGATCGGTGGCGAAGATCTGGATGGGCAGCGTCACCTGTCTGCGTTGCGCTTCCTCCAGCAGCAGGATCGCCAGGCTATAGGCCTCTTCGCCGGTGGCACAGCCGGCGACCCAAGCCCGGATGCCGCCCTCATCTGCGTTGTCAAAGACCGATCCCAGCCCCTCTCGCGCTAGAATATCATAGGCGCCGGGGTCTCGAAAGAATGAGGTAACCGAGATCAGAAGATCGCCAAACAGTTCCTGTGCCTCTTCGGGATTGGCCGAAAGATAGTCTGCGTATTCTTGGAACCCTTCGCTGCGGGTGACCTGCATGCGCCGCGCCACGCGTCGCATGACTGTCGCTCGCTTATAGCTGGAAAAATCATGGCCTGTCCGTGTGCGCAGCAGATTGACAATCCGCTGCAGATAGTGGTGCGAGACATCTTGCGAAAGCGATCGCACTGCGTCCTTGCTGTGGACCACCTCGACAATCCGTTCGACCAGGCGGGGGATCGGGGCCACGAAATCGGCGGCACCCGACGAGATGGCACTGTACGGCATCATCGCGAATTCCGCGTCGGCAGGTTCCTGCACGAAGACGACCGCGCCGGCGTTCTTCATGTCGCGTATTCCAAGCGCGCCATCCGAGCCGGCACCCGAGAGGATGACGGCCAGCCCGTCGCCACGCACAGCCGCCACCGACCGGAAGAACATGTCGATCGGGGCCCGCTTGCCACGTGGATCGGTGAAGGGGCGGGCCATGACGTGATCATCCTCGACCACCAGCTCGCGGTCCGGAGAGATGACGTAGACGCAGTCCGGCTTCAATTTCGGGCTGTCGGCGACCTGATGGACGCCCATGGCGGTCACGGAGGCTAGGATATCGCTGAGGGAACTGGGCTGATCGGGTGCGAGGTGAATAATAACCACATAGGCTAGGTCATGTTGACAAAAGGGATTTACACCCCGGGATAGGCGTGATTCAAGCTGGTATCTGCGATGGAGACCAGCTTGGCACGAGACCTTATGTCGGACGAGGAATGGGTGTTCTTTGAGCGGTTCATCCTGGCAGCCCGTGCCCCGAACGGGCGCAAACCGATGAACCACCGCCTTGTTCTTGATGGCGTTTTCTGGATTGCCCGCACCGGTGCGCCGTGGCGGGATCTTCCCGAGGAGTTCGGGAAATGGTCGAGTGTGTATCGGCAGTTCCGCCGCTGGACACTTGCAGGACTTTGGGAACAGATCCTGGAGGTGCTGACCGAGAGCAGGATCGTTCCCGACGCGCTGCAAATGGTCGACAGCACCGTGGTTCGTGCCCATCATCAGGCAGCGGGCGCTAAAGGGGGACTCCGCGACAGGGTCTTGGCCGTTCGAAAGGTGGTTTCACGACCAAGATCCACCTTCGCGTGAATGCCGCTGGCCTACCGATGCGAACCGACATCACGCCCGGCCAGACCTCCGACTACCTCGGCTTCGATCTCGTCATGGACGACAACCTGCCCGAACCCTCTGTTCTGCTGGCCGACAAGGGTTACGATGCTGACAGCATTCGAGAAGGCATGCGCAACCGAAATATCCAACCAGTGATCCCAATGCGGAAGTCGCGCAAGAAGCGCGTCGGAGTGGACCGGCCCCTCTATCGCCTGAGAAACCTCGTGGAGAGGTGCTTCAATAAGCTGAAGAACTCCCGTCGCGTAGCGACCCGCTACGACAAAACGGTCCAAAGCTTTCTTGGCTTCATCGACATCGCCTCGATCCGCCTCTGGCTCCGCCATTTGTCAACATGACCTAGGCCCAGATTGTCGGGAATATGGCGAAAGAACTCTTGAAGGGCCTTCACGCCCCCTGCCGAGGCACCGATGGCACAGACCGGGACGCCGCGCGGTATTCCCAGATGCTCATGTTCCGCCATTTGGCCGTCCTCTATCCTGCGCTCTCCGAGCGTGATGCGGATCATTTCGGAGGCCTTGGCCCCTTGTCACCTGAGCTTTGGCAACTGGCAAGCAAAAGGTGACAGGGCCATCGAGACTGAGGGCAGCCGTTGGGGTGGTCTTGGCACTGCTTCACCGTCCCTCCCGTTCGCCAGGCGCGCTGCTTCCATGTCGCGCGATGCGGTCTCGGGGGGTGTCACCGCCAGACGCCCCCCTGGGGCATGGATGCCCCAGGGCGAGGCCGTGCTCAAGGCGGCGCGAGGCTGTTAATTGGAATGCCCCTATTCGCTGATCTCCTCGGCCTCTTCGCGGACTTCGGTCATGGGGGCGGGTTCGTCCTCGACCGTCCAACCGCTGAAGACCATCACGAGCACCAGCAGGATGAAGCCGCCGGGGATCAGCGCATAGATGAGCGAGCGCGGCATACCGCGTTTGGGATCGGGTTTGGGTTTGGGTGGCATCTGATCACTCCGGTTTGGTGAATGTTCGCCCTCAACCAGCGTCGATCTCTGATGTTTCAGAAAAATTCGACCCGTCGCAAAGGAATTCGGGCCTGCAAAGCTGCCGAGAGGCAGGATCGGGGAACTCGCATGATTTCAGCCCGCAGTCGGGAACATTGCCTGGTCAAGGATGTTCCGCGCACCCTCGCGGTGCGCTTGCGGCACGCGATCCATGCCAAGGAGCCCAGACATGCATGTTTTTCCCTCTCCGCCGCTGGCCAAGCCTGTCTTTGCGCCCGATGACAGTACCGTCGACGACCTCGCGCCTTGCGTGAATGCGGCCACTTTAGTTCTGGCAGGCGGCAAGGGAACGCGCCTTCAGCAGTTGACGGCCAATGAAAGCAAGCCCGCCCTGTCATTTGCCGGATCGAACCGGATCATCGATTTCACCATGGCCAATTGCGTCCGTTCGGGATTGCAGCGTCTGCTTGTGGCGACGCAATATGCGCCGGACAGCCTGCACCGCCATCTTCCGTCCCGGTGGGGCTGCCAGTTCGACGCGAAGGGGCTGCAGATACGCGACGGACGCAACCGTTATCGGGGAACGGCGGATGCGGCGCGCCGATGCTGGTCGCAGATCACCGCTATGGGTGGCAATCAGGTCATGATCCTGAGCGCGGACCATATTTATGAAATGGACTATTGCGCGCTTTTGGCCGCTCACCGGGCGTCGGGCGCGGCAGTGACTGTGGCGGCCGATACCGTGCCGCGCGCCCAAGCATCGGCCTTTGGCGTGCTCGAGGCGAATGCGGAAGGCCGGATCCTGTCCTTCGAGGAAAAGCCGGACGATCCTTCGGGGCTTGTCGACAGGCCGGATCTATCGTTGATCTCGACGGGGATCTATGTGTTCGACCGGCAATGGCTTCAATCCGTCCTGTTCGACCATGGTGGAGCCGCGCTCGATTTCGGGCGTGACGTGATCCCCGCCGCGGTGGTCCTGGGGCAGGCTGAGGCTTGGCACCTGCAGGCCGGCCCTTCGGGGGCGACCTATTGGCGCGACGTCGGAACACTGGACGCCCTGCGTCTTGCGCATCTGGATTTCGTCAAGACACCGCCTGTCAGGTTGCCCTCTGCCTGCCCGGTGGGCGACTGGTATCTTGGGCAGAACAGCGTTGCGATGGCCGGAGCCAGGGTGCCCACCACGGCACGACTTCGCAACACCTTGGTCGGGCCTGATGCGCGGATCCCCGAGGGCTTGGTCACCGGCGACGATCCGGCCGAGGATGCCCGTTGGTTCACTACAACCCGGATAGGCACGATCTTGATCACCCAAGACATGCTGGATCGTCGTGCTGCGCATTATCGAACATAGCGGCGCCCATCGGCGCGGTCGGTCGATGTGGCACAGCCTTTGGCGTATGGCCCTGTCTGCGGCTTGCCCGCAGACAGGGCCATCCGCGCATTCCAAAACTGGACGGGTGGTGCCCAGAGTCGGGATCAATGGGATTACCGTTTGAATCTGCTTTGGAAAATTTTCGGGAACATCTGTCGCAAGACAAGGTTTGTCGCCCGCAGGATTGTTAAGCTGACGACGGTACCCGGATCGCGAATGACGGGTTTGCCGCATTTCCGATCCTTATCGTGAGCTTTGAAGTAACCAGTGATTGTTTTTGCCCACCAGCCCGCATGTTTTGCTCAGTCCAGCTTTTCCTGCCGTGCGGGCCACGGACTTCGATCGCCGATGCCGGCGGATGATGCAGACCCGCTGATGACAGGAATGTCGATAAGCGGCTTCGCCACATCGCCGCCGCGAACGGGCCCATAATCGCCCGTTGCGGCCCAGTGTTCCGATCAGAACGGGCCGAGGCTGTTCACCCGGCGACGACGGGAACAGGTCGGCTCGTCATGCGCCGGTCCTCCGCGGTCCTTGCAAATAGCGGCTGTTCCGCGGCATGGCGCGCTGTTGGAACGCAGTCAGCAGGTCCCGAAGGCCTCGGGTCAGTTCGGCGCCTTGCAGGGTCGGGCCGTGTCCTGTCACAAGCACATTTGGATCCAGATCCGCGAGCCGCCGGATCGAAGATTGCGCGGCGCTCCAGTCGGGGGTGAAATAGGCGGGCGGCCCCTGCAGTCGCGCCCGGGGAAACAACGCACCGTGCAGGGATTCCTGCTTTGTGGTGATGATGGCATCGCCGGCAATCAGCGCGCCGTTCTTTCGGTTCCAGAACGACACGTGACCCGGCGTGTGACCTGGCGTGTGAATCCATTGCCAATCGGTCAGGCCGGGCACATGGCCGCCATCCGGCAGGGCCCGCAGCCGGCGCGAGATGTCGATGGCGTGTCGCGGAAACAGCGATGACAGTTCGGCCATCATACCCCCGCCGACCTCCGGGGCAGCAGGGGGATAGGACAAGCGACCGGTCAGATAGGGATGTTCGGCGGGATGCGCATAAACGGGGGCGTCCCATTCATCCATCAGCTGTCGTATGGCGCCTACATGATCGAAATGACCGTGGGTCAGCAGGATCGCGGCGGGACGGGCTTGACCATAGCGCCGCCGCGCGGCCCGCAGGATGGGTTTGGCCGAACCAGGAATGCCCGCATCGACCAGAAACCATTCGCGATCACCGGAACCGGGCGCGCCTATGAAGGCAACATTGACGATGCCGCAACGCAGGGAGGCGAGTTCGTCCCCTGGAACGGCCGCCGCCTGCGCTTCGACCTGGATGCCCCTTGGACCCGCCGGTGATGACAGTGCCGCGACCGCCAGCGCAAAGGCCGCGTATCCGCGCAGCAACGCCCTTGCCGAAGGCTCGTCCACATCTTGGGCCAGTGCCAGGCAGGTCGCCCCGTGTCCTGCATCCAGAAGCCGGTGCAGTTCCGGGCGTATCGGAC
The DNA here is from genome assembly GCF_001887735.1 of Paracoccus sp. SM22M-07. Classification (NCBI taxonomy): domain Bacteria; kingdom Pseudomonadati; phylum Pseudomonadota; class Alphaproteobacteria; order Rhodobacterales; family Paracoccaceae; genus Paracoccus; species Paracoccus sp. SM22M-07. The sequence continues at coordinate 59,890 of NZ_JPKW01000001.1, read as the reverse complement.
GTTCAGGCGCAGGGTCCCGATAGGAGGTGGCCAAAGAATAGGCCGCGACCCCCAATCCGATGGCGGCAAGCCGCTTGCGCGCAGAAGGTCTTGCCCCCGCGACGGAAGGACCCACGACCAGAAGGGCCGCGGACAAGGCATCAAGCGTGGCGTGCAGGCGGGGAGGGATCATGACGGTTCCTTCCAGATCATGGGTTCCGCAGGGACATCACCGATGTTCCCTGCCGGTATCGTGCCGTCGGCTCACTAGCAGCCATTGGGGGCCGGGTCAGTCGTCCACCAGGGCATGCGGGGGAACCGGACCGGTTTCGGGTCCGCCCGCATCGGGGCGGCTAGACGCGATCACTGTCAACAGCACCGCCCCCAGAATGATCAGGATCACGATCCAGATGATGGGATTTCGCATGAATTCTCCTCTGCTATCATTGCTGGTGCTTACTCCGGCAGGGCATAGGCCAAAATATGGTCGCCCGGTTTCGTTCCGATTGACCCATGACCGCCCGCGACCATGACCAGATACTGGCGACCGTCCTGTTCATAGGTCATGGGCGTCGACTGTCCGCCTGCGGGCAGGCGCGCGCGCCAGATCTCGTCACCCGTGGTCAGGTCATAGCCGCGCAGATAGTTGTCCACGCTGGCCCCCAGGAACGCCACGCCGCCGCCGGTGATGATGGGGCCGCCGATGCCGGGGACGCCCAGTTCGAAGGGCAGGGGCAGCGGGGTCATGTCGCGCACGGTGCCGTTCTTGTGCTGCCAGACGATGTCACCGCTGCGCAGGTCAACGCCCGCGACATAGCCCCAGGGCGGTGCGGAACAAGGCACCTGCAGCGGCCCCAGAAACGGCCCCATGACCACGCCATAGGGCGCGCCCTCATTGCGGTTCAGGCCTTGTTCGCTGGCGGTCTCGCCCTCGGACGGTTCGGGGATCTGGTCGCGGGGGACCAGACGCGAGGTGAAGGGCAGATAGGTCGGCATCCCGAACATCACCTGCCGCACCGGGTCCACGGCGACCGACCCCCAGTTGAAGACCCCGAAATTGCCAGGATGGACGATCGTTCCCTTGATCGAGGGCGGCGTGTAGCGGCCTTCATAATTCAGGCGCAGCAGCTGGATGCGGCAGGCAAGTTGATCAAACATCGTGACGCCCCACATGTCGGCACCCGTCAGCGGGTCGGGTGCGAAGCTCAGCGCCGAGACGGGCTGGGTAGGGGCGGTGAAATCCTCGGGGATGGCGCCGCCGGGTGCGGGAACTTCGGTCACGTCCAGCAACGGCGCGCCGGTCCGGCGATCCAGAACATAGATGTCGCCCTGTTTTGTCGGCTGCACCAGTGCGGGAACCTGCGACCCGTCCGGCTGTGTCAGGTCGACCAGCACCGGTTGGGCGGGCACGTCCATGTCCCACAGGTCATGGTGAACCGTCTGGAACACCCATTCGCGCGCGCCCGTCTCGATATTCAGGGCGACGACCGAGGACGAATGTTGCTCAACCGCGGGGCTGCGACCCATGCCCAGCTGGTCGGGGACCTGATTGCCAAGCGGGATATAGACCAGACCCAATGCCTCATCGACGGAAAACACTGACCAGCTGTTGGGGGAATTGGCGGTATAGGTCTCGCCGGCCGCGATATCGATGGGTTCGGTCTGGTCAGGATTGCCGGAATCCCAGTTCCAGACTAGTTCGCCCGTGTCGATGTCGAACGCGCGGATCACCCCCGATTGCGAATACACCGAGAAGTTGTCGTTGACCGCCCCACCGATGATGATCAGCCCGTCCACCGCGACCGGAGGCGAGGTTGAATAATAATAGCCCGCCGGGTTGTAGGGCATCCCTGCCTCCAGCGCCAAAGTGCCGTTGTCGCCGAAGACGGTGCAGGGTTCTCCGGTCCCAGCATCCAGCGCGATCAGGCGCGCATCGGCGGTCGGCATGTAGATGCGCTGCGCGCATTGGCCGGTGCCGCCTGCAGGGTCCGCCCAATAGGTCACGCCGCGGCAGGTCTGATGCTGCCGGTCGGGGTTCAGCCCGGAATTGGCGTCGAAGCGCCATTGTTCCTGGCCGGTCGCCGCATCCAGCGCGATGGCGATGTTGTGGGGGGTGCAGACGTAAAGGCTGTCGCCGACCTTCAAGGGCGTCACCTGATAGGTAGTCTCGGTCACGTCCTGGGGCAGTTTCACGTCGCCGGTGCGATAGGTCCATGCCAGCTCCAGCGCGTCCACGTTTTCCGGGGTGATCTGTGTCAGGGGCGAATAGCGCTGACCGTAATTGGTGCGGCCATACTGGTGCCATTCGTCGGCACCGAAATCGGCCCCGGTCGCGGGCTCGGCAGAGACGGTCTGCTGGGGCAGCTGACCCGGCAGATCGTGCGGGTCTTGAAACATGGCATAGACCGCCACGGCCACGCAGACGAGTGAAGCGACCGCGACGGGCATGGCAGGGGGTGCCGGCCGTGCCGGTATCACCCCTGGTGAATCGTGACGGGTTTCGCCGGCACCGCGGGCTGACGGGATCAGCAGCCAGAGCCCCAGAAGGACGATGATGCCGCCGCGCGGCGCAAGTTGCCACCAGTCAAGCCCCACCTCCCAGACAGCCCAGGCCAGTGTACCAAGCATGAAAGCGGCAAAGAGCCAGCTCGTCGCCGGATGCCGCGCCCGGATCAGCATTGCACAGGCCACAAGCACGATGCCCGCAATGACATAATACCAACTGCCGCCAAGGACTGCCAGCCAAGCTCCCGCTGCGGCAAGGGCAAGGCCCAACAGCGCAAAGACCACCATCGTCGCCAGTCTGATCATCGATAAGCCTCCTCAGGGATTTCTATCTCAATGTCGTTGGGGCTGCGAACCGGCGGTTCCCGGAAATGTTCCCGCCTTTGTGAGGTGGCGGTCACGACAGGGTCGGCGTGGGGGGCATGAGGGGGACGTGCGGGCAAACAGTTCTCAGCCGGCAGTGCGATAGATGTCGTCCAGCACGCGGGCCAGCGTCACCAGCCGTTCTGCCTCGGGATCGAAACCCTTGTCACGGCGCAGCTGCGCGGCCCATGCCGAGGCCGCCCGACCACCCCAGTCATCGGGCGGTGCCACCAGTTGCCGCGACGCGGTGCCGTGGTGGTGCCAGGCCCCGAAATCGAAGAACGACCCGTCCAGGTTCGACACCACGGCGCCCCCTTGCGTGCCGAAGGCCTCCATGCCGATCACGGCGTCCCGGCCTGCGGGCAGGTTCCAGGAACAGGCCAATCGGATTACCGTCCCCTGCGACGTCTGAAGTGTGGCCAGGGCGAAATCCTCGACCGCGTGGTCGTCGGACGCCAGAGGTTGTCCCCCCGCTCGGATATGGGCCGCCACGCAGCTGACATCCTCGGAGCCAAGCGACCACAGCGCCATGTCGACCAGATGGATGCCCAGATCGATCAGGCACCCGCCCCCCGACAGGCGGCGGTCGCGGAACCACGGCTTGTCGGGACCATAGGCGTTGTGAAACGTCAGATCCACCGCGTGGACATGACCCAGCTGCCCGCCCTGGATCAGGTCGCGCAGCGCGACGAAGGCGGCGGCGTGGCGATAACTGAGATCGGTGGCCAGCAGCCTGTCGGCCCGCCGCGCGGCCTCAACCACCGCGCCGGTTTCCTGAGCATCGCGTCCCAACGGCTTTTGGCAGAAGACGGCGGCGCCGGCCTCCAGCACCTCAATGCTTTGTGCCGCGTGCAGGGCCGAGGGGGTGGCGATGACCACGCCGTCGGGGCGCTGGTCCAGCAGGGTGCGCAGGTCATGCCCGGTGGCGGCGCCGGGGGCCAGTTCTGCGGCGCCCTGGACAGCGGCGGTATCCGGGTCCGCCAGCGCCACGATTTCCATGTCGCCGGCCTCCAGCATGGCCTGCATGCGGTGGCGGCCGATCCAGCCCAGCCCCAGAAAGGCGATGCGGGGACGGGCAAGGGCGGGGCGCAGGGTTTGGGCATTCATTTGCATGCGATCAGCGCCTTGACGAAACGGCCCGGCTTGTCGCGGGTGGCGTCCAGTGCGGCGGCCAGCCCCTCCAGCGGATAGGTGGCGGAATAAAGCGGCATCGGGTCCAGCAGCCCCCCGGCCACGGCGCGGACGGCGTCGCGCATGCCGCGCCGGATGACTTGAGGGTCGCGCTCATGGGCGTTGATCACATCCATGCCCTTCCAGTTCCACATCTGCATGTTCACCTGTCGCGGCCCGTCCTGATGATATCCCCCGATGACCAGCCGTCCGCCTTCGCAGACCAGTTCGGCAGCCAGGTCCAGCGGCCATTGCTTGCCAACGACCTCGATCACGACCGGACACATGTGGTCGTCGGTAAGGGTCTTGACGTGATCGATGACCTGCCAGTGATCCTCCATCGCGATGGTGTGATCGGCCCCCATCCGCCGCGCCAGCTCCAGCGAACTATCGCGCCGAGAGATCGCGATCACCCGCGCCCCGGCCTGGCTGGCCTGCTGCACCAGCAGGGCACCTAGAAAGCCGATCCCGATGATCGCCACGGTATCGGCGCCGGAGATCGCGGCCCGTCGGAAGATGTTGACGGCGCAGCCGAGGGGCTCGGCGGGGACAGGCATGTCCGCCAATTCGTCCGGCAGCACGATCACGTCGGCCGCCGGGACCGTCTCGTGCGTGGCAAAGCCATGCTGACCGGCAAAAGCCACGCGCGTGCCTGGGGGCAGGCCGTGGACTTCGTCGCCGATGGCCTCGATCACGCCCCACGCCTCATGACCCAAGCCTCCGGGAGGCAGGGGGAACTGTTGCCATTCGGGGCCAGCCCAAGGACCCAGGTTCGAGGCGCAGACACCGCATCCCTCGATGGCAATGCGTACCTCGGACGGTCCGGGGTCGCGGGGGACCATGGGGACGATGTCGGTCTGTCCGGGGGCGATGACGCGGGCTGCGCGCGGCTGGCCCTGGTGATCGGGCATCCTGGACCAGGTTTGAGGGCTGGCGTCGATCATCGGTCTCTCCGTGTGTTGGGGCGTCTGTTGGAACGGGCTGCTGAACAAGAAGCTGGAACAAATGTTCCCGACCCAGGTTCAGGGGCCCGGATGATGTCTCTGATGAAGACATTGAAGAAGAACCTGACGGCCCTCGCGCGGCCGAGGACGGAAACAAGGAGTAGGGTCCCATGACAACGACACTGATCACCGGCGGATGCGGCTTCATTGGTCGCCATGTGGCCGAGGAACTGCTGGATGCGGGCCATGACGTGCTCCTTTATGATGCAATGATCGAGCAGGTGCATGGCGGCACCGAAGCCGATGCGTCCCCCGATCTTGCCCCGATCCTGGCGCGCGGCGCGCGCGTCGTGCAGGGCGACATGCGCGATGCCCAGGCCTTGCGCGGCGCCCTGCAGGACGCCGATGCGGTGATCCACCTGGCCGCCGAAGTCGGCGTGGGCCAGTCCATGTACGAGATCGCCCGCTATGTGGGCGCCAACGATCTGGGCACTGCCGTGCTGCTGGAGGCGATCGCCGCCCACCCGGTGCGCAAGATCGTCGTCGCCTCCTCCATGAGCGTCTATGGCGAGGGGTTCTATGCCACGGCCGACGGCGCGCTGCATGACCGCGTGCGCCGCAGCCCCGACGACCTGCGCGCCGGCCGGTGGGAACCCGCGACCGCCGATGGCACCCGCCTGGCGCCCGTTCCAACGACTGAGGACAAACGGGTCGATCTGGCCTCGATCTATGCCTTGACCAAATATCAGCAGGAACAGGCCGTGCTGATCTTTGGCGAGGCTTACGGCATCCCTGCCACTGCGCTGCGGCTGTTCAACGTCTTTGGCGCGGGACAGGCGTTGTCGAACCCCTATACCGGCGTGCTGGCCAATTTCGCCTCCCGCATCGCAGGCGGGCAAGCGCCCACCATCTTCGAGGACGGGGAACAGAAGCGCGACTTCGTCCATGTCCGCGACGTTGCCCGCGCCTTCCGCCTGGCGCTGGAGAATGACGCGGCGAATGGCCATGTCATCAACATTGCCTCGGGGAATGCCTATTCGGTGTCGCAGGTCGCGCGGCTGCTGGCTCAGGCCATGGGATCCGACCTGCAGCCCGAGATCCTGGGCAAGTTCCGCGCGGGCGACATCCGCAATTGCTTCGCCGATATCGGCAAGGCCCGCGACCTGCTGGGCTTTCAGCCTCGGCATCGGTTGGAGGACAGCCTGGGGCCGTTCGTCGAATGGGTCAGCGGCCAGCCTTCGGTCGATAACGGTGCCCGGATGCGCGCCCAGCTGGAGGAACGGGGGCTGGTGACATGAGCGCCGATTTCGGCTTTGTCGAGTGGTTCCGCCCCGGCGAATACGATCGGGTCGAGGCGCTGATGCCCGCGCTGGTCGCGTCGGGTGCCCGGCATCTTCGCACCCATGTCAGTTGGGCCGAATACCACGCGCCAGGCGGGCAGGAATGGTTCGACTGGCTGTTGCCGCGCCTGGCGCGCGATCTGGACGTGCTGCCTTGCGTGCACTACACCCCGCCGTCGCTGTCCCGCACGGGCCGCAGTTCCGGCGCACCCAAGGTCCTCAAGGACTATGCCGATTTCATCGACATGGCGCTGACCCGACACGGTCAGCATTTCACCCATGTCGAACTGTGGAACGAACCCAACAACCTGCTGGATTGGGATTGGCGTGAAGACCCGGATTTCGACCTGTTTTGCGAAATGGTCGGCGGGGCGGCCCATTGGGTGCAACACCGTGGCTGGAAGGCCGTTCTGGGGGGGGCGGCGCCATTCGACCCCTACTGGCTGAACCTGATGGGCGAACGCAGCGTCCTTGGCGTCGTCGACGCGGTGGGATTTCATGGGTTTCCGGGCACATGGGACAGCGAGGCCGCGTCATGGCGCGGGTGGGACATGCATCTGGGAGAGATGCGTCGCATCCTGGACCGCCATAACCCTGACGCTCACATCTGGATCACCGAAACCGGCTATTCCACCTGGCGCCGGGACGAGATCGAACAGGCGCGCCGCTTTGTCCGATCGCTGCAGGCCCCGGCCGACCGGGTCTATTGGTATGCCTGGGCGGACCTGCCCGCCGACGTGGCCGTGCAGGAGGGGCTGTGGTTCGACCCGCGCCATTACCACATGGGCGCGGTCGCGGCCGGCGGTCAGCCCAAGCTGTTGGGCCGCCTGCTGACCGAGGGCGGTGTCGGCCGCCTGCAGGAGCTGACGCAGCTGGCCAGCCCGACCGTGGCGCGTGCGCAGGACAGCGTGCTGATCACCGGCGGCGCGGGCTTCGTCGGCGCCAACCTGGCCGATGCGCTGATGCGCGACGGGGCGCGGGTGACGGTGCTGGACAATCTCAGCCGGGCTGGTGTCGAACGCAACCTGCGCTGGCTGGCCGACCGGCACGGCGACCGTCTGCACGCGGTGCCCGCCGACCTGCGCGATCAGCCATCGGTCGCGGAGGTGGTGGCGGGGGCGAGCGCGGTGTTCCACTTGGCCGCCCAGACCGCCGTCACCACCAGCCTGACCGCGCCGATGGATGATTTCGAGGTCAATGCCCGAGGCACCTTGAACGTGCTGGAGGCTGTGCGCGCCACGGGCCGCCGGGTGCCGATGGTCTTTGCTTCGACCAACAAGGTCTATGGTGCGCTGTCCGACCTGACCGTGACCGACAGCGGCGACCGCTGCGGTCCCACCGACAATGCGCTGTCGGCGCATGGCGTGGCCGAGGATCGCCCGCTGGATTTCTGCACGCCCTATGGCTGCTCCAAGGGCGTCGCCGACCAATATGTGCTGGATTATGCCAAAAGCTACGCCATCCCCGCGGCGGTCCTGCGGATGAGCTGCATCTATGGCCCGCGCCAGTTCGGGACCGAGGATCAGGGCTGGGTCGCTCATTTCCTGATCCGGGCGCTGGAGGGAAGGCCCATCACCGTCTTCGGCACCGGAAGGCAGGTGCGCGACGTGCTGCACGTATCCGATGCGGTAGCGGCCTATCGCGCCCTGATGGGGGATATCAATGGGCTGTCAGGGCGCGCCTTCAACCTGGGCGGGGGGCCAGCCAACGCCGTCAGCCTGCGCGAGGTTCTGGACCACATCAAGGGGATCACCGGCACGGCCCCTCGGGTCGCCTATCAGGACTGGCGGCAGGGGGATCAGCCTTGGTTCGTCGCCGACACCCGCGCCCTGCAGGCCGCCACCGGCTGGCAACCGCGCATGGGCTGGAAGGACGGGCTGGCGGATTTGGCCGCCTGGCTGGCCAGGGATCGTGGCCTGCCGCTGTCCCGCGAAAGGCGGTCGGCATGAAGATCCTGATGACGCTGGATGCGGTGGGCGGCGTGTGGCAGCACGCCATGGATCTGGCCATTGGTTTGCGCGAACGCGGGGTGTCAGTGGTTTTCGCGGGTCTTGGACCGCCGCCCGACGCCGACCGGCTGGCTGCGGCCCGCAGCATCGGCGCGGTTGAATGGGGTGATGCGCCACTGGATTGGCTGGCCGGGTCGCAGGCCGAACTGGCCCCCGTCGCGCCATGGCTGGACCGCGTGGCGGCACACCATGCGCCTGACGTGATGCATCTGAACCTGCCGACCCAAGCTGTCGGACTGACCGCCGATCTGCCGATCCTGACCATGTCGCATTCCTGTCTGGCCACATGGTTCGCCGCCGTTCGCGAAACGGATGTGCCTGCCGATCTGGCATGGCAGCGCCACCTGACCGCGCAGGGGCTGGGCATCGCCGACAAAATCGTGGCACCCAGCCAGGCGCATGCCAAGGCATTGATTCGGCAATACGGGCGTCTGTCCAACCTTGACGTCGTCCCCAACAGCAGCCGCAGCATGCCGTCGCCCGGTCTGCGCCACGCCCGGATCGTCGCGGTGGGGCGGTGGTGGGATGACGGCAAGAACGGAAGGATGCTTGACGCCGCCGCGGCCTGCAGCGACTGGCCGGTCGAGATGATCGGCCCTTTGGCAGGTCCGGATGGCGCGGTTCTGTCCCTCGATCACGCACGGCAGGTTGGACCCCTGTCCCATCGCGAGACGCTGCGCGCCATCGGCCGCGCCGGCATCTTCTGTGCGCCGTCGCTTTATGAACCGTTCGGGCTTGCCGTGCTGGAGGCCGCCCGCGCCGGCGTGCCGCTGGTTCTGGCCGACATCCCGACCTTCCGCGAGTTATGGAGCGACGTCGCCGTGTTCTTTGACCCCGACGATCCCGCGTTCCTTGCCGATGCGCTGAACGAAATGGCCCGTGATCCCCTGCGTCGCGCCCGGCTTGGTTGCTGGGCACAGGATCGCGCGACGCGTCTGAACCCAGACACCCAGGTCGATGCCATGCTTGACCTGTATTGCCAACTGGCCCGCACCCCCGTCTCAACAATTACAGGATGATTGCCATGCGCTTCTTGTTCTACACCCATTCTGTCGTTTCCGATTGGAACCACGGCAATGCGCATTTTCTGCGCGGCGTCATGCGGGCGCTGAATGCGCGCGGCCATCAGACATCGGCACTGGAGCCCGAAGATTCCTGGAGCCGGAGCAACCTGATCGCCGATCGGGGCAAGCCGGCCCTGGCCGAATTCGACGCCTGCTTCCCCGACCTGCACTGGCAGGCCTATGATGCGGACTTCGATCATCGGGCCGCGCTGGATCAGGCGGATGTCGTCATCGTGCACGAATGGACCGATCCGCAGCTGGTGGCGCTGATCGGCGCGCATCGACGCAAGGGCGGGCAGTTCCAGCTGCTGTTCCACGACACCCACCATCGTGCCGTCAGCGCGGGCGATCAGATCGCGGGGATGGATCTGGACGGCTACGATGCCGTGCTGGCCTTCGGCGAGGCTTTGCGCGAACGTTATCTGGCGGCTGGCTGGGGGCGTCAGGTCTTTACCTGGCACGAGGCGGCGGATACCAGCGTCTTTCACCCCATCCCTGAGGTTCTGCCGCAATCGGACCTGATCTGGGTCGGGAACTGGGGCGATGACGAACGCAGTGCCGAACTGGAACAGTTCCTGATCGGCCCTGCCGAGGAGCTGCACCTGTCCACGACCGTCCACGGCGTTCGCTATCCCGACGATGCGCTGGACCGGCTGCGTCAGGCGGGTGTCGATTACCGGGGGTGGTTGCCGAACGCCCAGGTGCCCTTGGCCTTTGCGCGTCATCGCGTCACTGTGCATGTCCCCCGGCGCCCCTATGTCGAGGCGCTGCCCGGCATCCCCACGATCCGACCGTTCGAGGCGCTTGCTTGCGGCCTGCCCCTGATCAGCGCGCCCTGGGACGACGCGGAGGGCTTGTTCCGGCCCGGCGACATGCGGTTTGCCCGTGATCAGATCCAGATGCGCCACCACCTGAGGGAATTGCTGCACGATCCCGATGCCGCTGCCGAACAGGCCAGCCAGGGGCTGCAGACCGTTCTGGACCGGCATACCTGCGATCATCGCGTGGATCAGCTGTTGGCGCTGTTGACCGAACTGGCCGCGCCCCAACCGCGCGAGGCCATGGCATGACCCGGATCGCGTTCTATGGCTCCAGTCTTTTGTCCAGTTACTGGAACGGCGCGGCGACCTATTACCGGGGCATGATCAAGGCGCTGCATCGCCACGGCTTTGACGTGACATTTCACGAACCCGACGCCCATGACAGGCAGTCCCACCGCGACATCGCCGTTCCGGACTGGGCGCATGTCAACGTCTGGCCCGCCACGCCCGAGGGGCTGCAGGCCGCCGCCGCCCGCGCGGCCGAGGCCGACATTGTCATCAAGGCATCGGGCGTCGGTTATGCGGATGACGCGCTGCTGGAACAGGTCATGGCGGCGGCGCGGCCCGACGCGCTGAGAATTTTCTGGGATGTGGATGCGCCTGCGACCCTTTCGGCCATGCGGCAGAGCCCGGACGATCCGCTGCGCCGAATGCTGCCGGATCTGGATCTGGTGCTGACCTACGGCGGCGGCGATCCGGTGATCGACGCCTATCGCGCCCTTGGTGCGCGGGACTGTGTGCCGATCTACAATGCGCTGGACCCGGATACGCATTGTCCTGCCCCACCCAACGACCGCTTTCGCGCCGATCTGGGTTTTTTGGCCAACCGCCTGCCGGACCGGGAGGCTCGGGTGGCCGAGTTTTTCCTGCGCCCCGCCGCACTGCTGCCCGAGCGTCGGTTCCTGCTGGGCGGGTCGGGCTGGAACGAGGCCGATCTGCCCGACAACGTCCGGGCCATCGGCCATGTCGGCACGGTCGATCACAACGCCTTCAACACGACGCCCCGGGCGGTGTTGAACGTCGCCCGCGATTCCATGGCCGCCACCGGCTTTTCGCCTGCCACCCGCGTCTTCGAGGCGGCGGGCGCCGGCGCCTGCCTGATCACCGATGCATGGGAGGGGATCGAAATGTTCCTGACGCCCGGCTCCGAGGTTCTGGTGGCCCGCGACGGGTACGACGTGGCCGAGATCATGGCGGCGCTGTCGCCTGTTCGCAGCCAGGTCATCGGGCAGGCCGCGCTGAAGCGGGTCCTGTCGGAACATACCTATGACCGCCGTGCCATTCAGCTGCGGGATCTGCTGCAACGGACGCGCCCCCGCACGACCCCCGAAAGGAACACGCCATGACCCAGTCAGACGAGATCATCATCTTCGGACTGTCGCTCAGTTCATCCTGGGGCAACGGGCATGCCACGACCTTCCGCGCCCTGCTGCGCGGCCTGCGGGCCGAGGGGCGCCGCGTCCTGTTCCTGGAACGGCGCCGACCCTGGTATCTGGACAATCAGGATCTGCCGCATCCCGATTTCTGCGAACTGGAATTCTATGACGACGTTGCGCAGGTGACCGCGCGCCATGCCGATCGCCTGGCGCGGGCGGAGACGGTCATCGTGGGGTCTTATGTCCCCGATGGCCAGGTGCTGATCGACGCGCTGCACCGGATGCCGCTGCGCCAACTGTGCTTTTATGACATCGACACGCCTGTGACTCTGGACCTGCTGGCGCGTGGAGAGGAGCAGTACCTTGCCCGCCGCCAGGTGCCGGTTTTCGACTGCTACCTGTCATTTTCCGGTGGGCGCGTGCTGGACCGATTGCGGGAGGATTGGGGCGCGCGCAATCCGGTTGCCCTGTATTGTTCGGTGGACGAGGCCGCCTATCGGCCGATGGACGTGCCGATGCGGTGGGACCTGGGATATCTCGGCACCTACAGCCCGGACCGCCAGTCGGGATTGGAGGCCCTGCTGATCGAGCCGGCGCGACACCTGCCGCATATGCGCTTTGTCGTCGCGGGGTCAATGTTTCCGGACGACATCGACTGGCCGACCAATGTCGACCGGATCGACCACCTGCCCCCCGAACGCCACGCGGCATTCTATAACGCGCAGCGGTTCACGCTGAACATCACCCGCGCAGCGATGCGCGCCTTGGGTTGGTCGCCCTCGGTCCGCCTGTTCGAGGCGGCGGCCTGCGGCACGCCCATCATCTCGGATCGCTGGCCGGGGCTGACCGAACTGCTGCCCGATGGGCAGGCGGTCATTCTGGCCGACACGACCGCCGACGTGGTGGCTGCCTTGACGGACATGGATGCCCAACGCAGGCAGGCGATGGCCGAGCGCGCGCGCGCCATCATCCTGAAGGGTCATACCGGCCGTGCCCGCGCCTGCGACCTGATCCAGGCTCTGTCCCGCCAGCCCCACCTGACAGCAGGAGACTGACGATGCAGAAAATGACATCTTTCCTGCCGACGGTGCTGGTTGCCGGGGGGGCGGGCTTCATCGGATCGCATCTGTGCGAAACGCTGCTGGCGCGGGGCCACCGGGTGATCTGCCTCGACAGCTTTCTGTCGGGCCGCCGCGAAAACGTCCTGCCCCTGACGAACCATCCGTCGTTCAGGCTGATCGAAGGCGACGTGACCGACCCGGTCGACATTCCGGGGCCGCTGGACCAGATCTACAATCTGGCCTGCGCCGCGTCCCCGCCGCAATACCAAGCCGACCCGGTGCACACGATGCGAACCAACGTGATCGGTTGCGGCAATCTGCTGGAACTGGCGCAGGCCAAGGGCGCGCGTTTCCTGCAGGCATCAACTAGCGAGGTCTATGGCGATCCCCTGGCCCATCCCCAGACCGAGGATTACTGGGGCAACGTCAACTGCACCGGCCCCCGGGCCTGTTATGACGAAGGCAAGCGGGCCGCGGAAACACTGTGCTTTGACTATCTGCGCACCGGGGCGATCGACGTGCGCGTGGCGCGGATCTTCAACACATATGGCCCGAACATGCGGCCCGATGACGGGCGGATCATCTCGAACCTGATCTGCCAGGCGCTACAGGATCAGCCGATGACCCTCTATGGCGACGGCACACAGACCCGGTCCTTCTGCTATGTCTCGGACCTGGTCGAGGGACTGATCGCGCTGATGGAGGTGCCCGCCGCGCCTGAAGGTGCCGTCAATCTGGGCAACCCGGGCGAGTTTTCGGTTCTGGAACTGGCGGGACTGATCCGCCAGATGGTGCCGGGATCGCTCAAGCCGGTCTTTTGCCCGCTGCCCCAAGACGACCCAAGGCGGCGCCAGCCCGACATCACACTGGCACGCCAATTGCTGCGCTGGCAGCCCCATGTGCCGCTGAAGCAGGGCCTGCGTGCCACCATCGACTGGTTCGCAGTCCATCAGGGCGTTCACGCCCCTCGGATCGCCCAAACCGAAATCAAGGAGATGCGCTCATGAGCGAGACACCCACCCTGTCCGACCGGATCAAGGAATTGGGGCCGTGGTTCCACAATCTGCGTATCGGCGGTCAGCAGACGGCGCCCGATCATCCGCTTGGCGATTATCCCAGTTTCAAATGGCAAGGTTTCCGGCAGGTCGTGCCGGACGATCTGACGGGCAAGTCCGTCCTGGATATCGGCTGCAACGCGGGTTTCTATGCCATCGAGATGGCGCGACGCGGGGCACAGGTTACCGCCATCGACAGCGATCCGCATTACCTGGCCCAGGCCCGCTTCGCGGCGGATCAGGCAGAGGTGGCGATCGACCTGCGGCAGATGGACGTCTATCGCGTTGCGGATCTGGGACGCCGTTTCGACCTGGTGATCTTCATGGGGGTCTTCTATCATCTGCGCCATCCCCTGTTGGCGCTGGACCTGCTGCATCGCCACGTCGTGGGGGGACAGCTGCTGTTCCAGTCCATGCAGCGCGGATCGCCCGAAGTTGCATCCGTGTCGCCGGATTATCCTTTCGCGGAAGGGCAGGTCTTCGACGCACCGGGTTGGCCAAAGCTGCATTTCATCGAACACAGCTATGCCCATGATCCGACGAACTGGTTCATCCCCAACAGGGCCGCCGTCGAAGCCATGCTGCGCAGCGCGGGCTTTTCCATCCGAAGTCACCCCGAGCCAGAAGTGTATCTGTGCGGCAGAGACGGACAGGCGGGCCATACGCCGCCCGACTGCAGCGCATGACGCGGTCAATCGGCCTGAAACTTCCGGGGCCCGAACGTGTTGGGAGGGTTCCGCGGCGCAGTGACCCTCTGGCGTCCCCGGTCTGAAACGAGGGAGATATCCACGGATGCCACCGCCGCTGACATCGACCGATACTTTGTTGAACCAACGCCGCCTGCTGGCCGATTTCGGCGCGGAAGCGTTGCAATCGGACGATCTCGACAAGCTTTTGTCGACCGCCTGTCAGCTGGTCGCCGATGCCTTGGGAACCAGCCGCGCCAAGGTCTTTGAGTTGCAGCCGGCCGAAAACCGTCTTTTCGCGCGCGCGGGGATCGGGTGGAGTTCGGACATCATCGGTCGTCTTTATCTGCCAGCCACCGGCAGGACCTCCGAGGTCTATGCGCTGCGGGTGCGGCAGCCCGTCATCAGCTGCGACGTCGCCACCGAGGAACGGTTCGGCATCGCCGATTTCATGAAGCAGGAAGGGATCGTATCCCTGGCAAATGCCCCGATCTTTCTGCCGGGTGGGGCGATCTATGGCCTGTTGCAGGTGGACGATACCACCTTGCGGGATTTTACCGATGACGATGTCCAGTTCCTGCGGATCTACTGCTCGCTCCTGGGGCAGGTCGTCGACCGGTTGATCAAGGAGAAGGAGCTTCGATCCTCCGAGGAGAAGTTCAGGATGACGGTCGAGGCGGCGACCGATTACGCGATTTTCGTCACCGATCCCCATGGCACGATCACCGATTGGCTGCCCGGCGCCGAGGCTGTCTTCGGCTGGTCGGCGGACGAAGCCGAGGGCAAGCCGTCCTCGATCATCTTCACCGCCGAGGATCGTGCGTCAGGCCAACCCGCCCGCGAGATCGAGACCGCCCGCCGCACCGGGCGCGCCGATGACGTTCGCGACCACCTTCGCAAGGACGGGGCGCTGATCTTCATCGAGGGTGTCACCCGGGCACGCTATGACACGACAGGCAGGCTGATCGGGTTCATCAAGATCGGTCGGGACCAGACCGCCAGGCGCGATGCCGATCGCCGTCTGGTGACCTTGCTGGAGGGCATTCCGCAGCTGGTCTGGCGATCCGAGGCGCGCGGCATGTGGACATGGTCCAGCCCGCAATGGCAGTCCTATACCGGGCAGACCCAGGAACAGTCGCAGGAACTTGGTTGGATGGACCCGGTGCATCCCGACGACCGTGCCGCCCTGCGCGAAGCGTGGGACGCAGCCCATGACCGACAGGAACTGGACATCGAATTCCGCATCAGGCGGGACAGCGATGGTGTCTATCTGTGGCACCACACCCGGTCGCGCCCGGTGCGCAACGACGCAGGGGACATCGTCGAATGGCTTGGTACATCGACGGATATCCAGGCCATGAAAGAGCTGCAGGAACGCCAGGAGATCATGGTGGCCGAGCTGCAGCACCGGACCCGCAACCTGATCGGGGTGGTCGGGTCGATCGCGTCGCAGACCATGGCGGAAACCGGCCCGACCCACGATTTTCTGGAAAAGTTCAGCGACCGCCTGTCCGCGCTGTCGCGCGTGCAGGGCCTGTTGTCGCGTTCGGGGCAACAGCCCATCACGATACGCAGCCTGCTGGAAATGGAGTTGGAGGCGATGGGTGTCGGGGAAGCCGCGCCAAATATCCTGGCGGGACCGGTGGTGCGCATCCGGCCGACGATCGTGCAGACCCTTGCCCTGGCCTTCCATGAACTGGCGACCAATGCCCGCAAATACGGGGCGCTGTCGGACCGGGGCGGGGATCTCAGGGTGCGTTGGCAGGTCGAGCGTTCCGGATCGGGGTCGCGCCTGTCGCTTGAATGGCGCGAAACGGGGATCGCGCTGGCGGCCCCATCCTCCGAAGTTGATGGCGGATATGGACGGTTGCTGATCGAAAAGGCTTTGCCCTACAGCTTGGCTGCCCGCACCAGTTATGATTTGGGGGAGGACGGTCTGCGATGCATGATCGATCTGCCCCTGGACAGGGCATAGAAAGCAAGAGGGTTCCTCTGATGTCGTTTCCGATGCTGGCCGGCCGTCATATCCTGCTTGTCGAGGATGATTTCTTTGTGGCGCATGATCTGGCGACGTCGCTGCAGACGGCCGGAGCGGTCGTCGTCGGGCCGGTCGCCTCGGTCACGGCAGGACAGGTCGTGATCCGGCAGACGTCACGGCTGGACGGCGCCATCATGGACATCAACCTGAGTGGAGAGCTGTCCTATGAACTGGTCGACATGCTTTTGGAACGCGATGTGCCGGTCACCTTCGCGACCGGCTATGACGGCCAAATCGTTCCGCGGCGTTACAAAAACATCCCGATATGTGAAAAGCCGTTAAATCTGCGCAGTTGCGTGGCCGCGCTGTTCCCATGACGACAAGGTCCATCCAGCTTGGTTGGAGCGGTGGCATAGTGGGCCTCATCGCTGATCATTACTGGCATGGCGACTGCAATCACCCATTCGTGGAGGAAGCCTGAACAAAATCGCCGATGGCGCGGATATCGGCCATCAGAAAGCCGTCTTTTGGTTGCGCGGGTATGCGAGAGGCAGGAAGGTCCAGATCCTGCTTTGGTACAGTATAGGTCATCTCTTCTGTAAGAAGACCGATGGCCCGCCGCATCAGGGCGACGGTCAGCCTTTCTCCGGGGCATCGATGGGTCCGGTCAACCCGTCCTGCGCCTTGCGGAATAAGCCCGAAGTCCTGATCCGACCAGGTCCTTGGCCTGCGTGGATCGAATTCCTCAGGGCGCGGGAACATCTGATGGTGGTGACAGCTGCCGTACAGGTCCAGCAAAAGCCAGTCCCCTTGCGCAAACTGGTGACCATGGTGGTGGAAGGTGCGGCGTGCCCTGCCAGCCACGGCGGGGAAAAAGGGATAGAACCGCCTCACCTCCTCGGCAAATGCCTGCTGGATCGGTTCGGGGGCTCCGCGAACGCGGTCATGCCATTTGGGATGGTTGTGCAGCGCCAAGGCGCACAGCATCACATAGCGCCCGACGGCAGCGATGGGCCGCAAGAGGTTCAGCACCTCGACCGCCGCAATGGATCGTGAAAGCATGGTCCCGTCATCGTCGCGGAGCAAGGCTACCTCGGCCAGTGGGTCGTCGGGCGGGTTCTGCATCTGTCGCCGCTGGCTGACGCAATCCTGCAACCATTGTTCGATCCGGCGGCGACGCAGCAATGCCTTCACCACGGACGGTCCGGCCTTTCCGGCAGCTTCGATCATCGCGGCAAGGTCCGCATGCAGGGCAACATCGTCCTGCCTGGGCGGTTCAAGACCGATCCATCGGCAGGCAGTGCGTGTCAGGACCAATCCCGCTTCGTCCAGCAGCGAAATCATGTCGCGTGCCTGCCACTGTTGCAAAGCCCGCCGCCACTCTTCTTGGAACAAAGTGACGACCTGCCATTCCGTCCGATCGGACATAAGAAGTGACACGAACAGTGCCTTGCGGTGCCGATGCTGCGCATCATCCAGCGTTTGTACACTACCCTTGTCCTGCAACAGGCGCAGGACGGTCGTGGGCATTGCGCCCTGCCTTGTGAACAGATCGGGGTCATAGATCAATCGAGCAGCATCGGCCCCTCTTGCACAGATCACAGGCCGAAACATCAGGCGGGCACGAAACATATCCTGCCCAAACCGGTCGCAACCGCGACCGATGAAATCATATCCCTGGCGCAAGAGCGTTGTCGTGTGATCGATGCCGGGCAGGTGGGGCAGGGGGGATGTCGGCTGCATCGGGCGTCCTTTTCCATCAAGGCCGCCTGAACCGAGATCATGGGTTTTTGTTCCGAATATTCAGGAACATGTCTGCGACTTTCTGGTTAGCCAGCCGGATTCAACGTGGGAAGTATTGATGGCCTATCGAATTCTGATCGTGGAAGATGAGTTTTGGACCGCTCGGCATCTTGCGATGGAGGCGGATGACCGTGGCGCGATCGTTCTGGGGCCGATGAGCTCGATTCCGCAAGCACTCGAGATACTGGCTTCGCGGCGTCCTCCGCATGCCGTCATTCTGGACATCCAGCTGCGTGCGCAGATGGCCTATCCTCTGGCCGATGCTCTGACACAGCGTGGCATCCCGTTCGTGTTCGTAACGGGGTATGAAAAAAAAGATCTGCCAGAACGCTTTGCAGACGTCCCACATTTCGTAAAGCCGTTCACTGACGGAGGCTGCATTGATGCGGCGATCGCGTTGGCTATGAGCAGAAACTGATCAGGTGTGCAATTGACCCATGTCTCCCCAGGTGCGCAATCAGGTGTCCCGACGTGACTTCGACGCTGCAATCGCAGCTTCCAGCCGATGTGCCAGCTCTTGCAGTCGGGGGGGAACGGCCACCTTTTCCATCTCGATCAGCAATTCCTTCATGCTGTCGTCCATCTCGTCTTGTGGGGGGCGGGAATCCATCTTGCTCATCATGACCTCAAACCTGTTCGGGCGACTGCCGAACCACATACTTAACAACTGTCCCTGAATATCACGGACAGTGTGCCTCTACAGCCAACATTTGACGCGTATTCGCGGATTTGTCCTTATGGCGCAAGCACCGTTGCGAAAACCGCGCAGGCACTACTGTGTTGTCTGGTCCGTTTAACCTGCAACGAGGGGGTGATGTTCCGGCCAAACACGACTTCGTGGGTTCTAGATGAGAAAAACAACCAAACGGTGCAAATGGCAGGAACCTGCAATATCTGCGTGCGTTGAACATAGGTTTCATTTCTCTTTGAGGGGGTGGGCGCCGATGTCAGACGACGTATTACACCATCTTCCCGCGCTGCGCGCCTATGCGCGTTCCCTGTGCGGGCGAATGCAGGATGCGGACGATCTCGTGCAGGAAACCTTGCTGCGGGCTATTGAACATGCGGACAAGTACCAGCCAGGCACCTATATGAGGGCCTGGCTTTTCACCATCATGCGCAACCGCTTCTATACCAACATCCGAAAATCGGCGCGCGAACGGACGGGATCGCAAGATTGCGTATCGGATAAACCTTCAAGCCAGGCAACACAGGAATGGCACCTGCGACACCAGGAATTGTGGGTGCAGCTTGCCAAGATGCCCGCGCATTACCGCGAAGCGATCGTGCTGGTGTCGGTTCTGGGCGAAAGCTACATCCGCGCAGCCGAGATATTGGAATGCGACATAGGAACCATCAAAAGCCGGATTAATCGCGCCAGATCAATCCTGAAACGCGAATTGGAGCCCGAGTTCTAAATCTGACGAACGCTCGGGAACAATGCTGTCCGCCGCCGGTTCGACGCTGCCATGCGTCAAGGCAGGAGGCGAATTTGAAAGACGGTCTTAGGTTCGGTCCCTTGGGGGAAGAGGCGGCGCATATATGCGTCGACATGCAGAACCTGTTCGCGCCCGGTGCGCCATGGGGTGCACAGTGGGTGGAAACCACCTTGCCCACCATTGAAATGCTGACCGCCGCACTCGCGCCTCGGACATTCTTCACTCGGTTCATCCCGCCACGATCGTTGGTGGACGCGCCGGGCAGCTGGGGGCGCTATTATGGAAGTTGGCCGCAGGTTCTGCGCGATGAACTCCTGCCGATTTGGCTGGAACTGTTGCCCCGGTTGCATAGGCTTGCCCGATCAGGACAGATCTATGACAAATCCGTCTATTCACCATGGGCTCAGACAAACCTTGAGGCCACGTTGCGCAGGTTGGGGATCAGCACATTGGTCATATCGGGCGCCGAGACGGATATCTGCGTGCTGGCGACGGTCTTGGGTGCGGTGGATCGGGGCTTTCGGGTTGTTGTTGCGACAGATGCGGTCTGTTCATCGGCGGATGAGACCCATGACGCGGCCTTGAGGCTGTTTCGCAGCAGGCTGGGGCAGCAGATTGAAACAGCCACGGCCGGGCAAATTCTCGCTGCGTGGCACGACAACAGTTGAGCCTGCGCCCAAGTTAAGCCGTCGCTGTCGGTGACAAATCCTCAGACATGAAAAGGGACCGGCGCAGGGGCAGAGCGCCGGTCCCGAAGGACAACCTAGGGGAGCGCGCGGTTGTCCTTCACAGCATGTCGGCAGTCTGTTCCATCCAGTCACGGTGCCGACATTCGTCTGCCAAGGCCTTCTGGAAGAAGGCCAGCGTCTTGGGAAGCGCCGAGGGATGATTGGACGCGCGTTCATAGGCGGAAACGGTGTCATCCTCGTTGGTGCGCATCGC
Organism: Paracoccus sp. SM22M-07; assembly: GCF_001887735.1. Classification (NCBI taxonomy): domain Bacteria; kingdom Pseudomonadati; phylum Pseudomonadota; class Alphaproteobacteria; order Rhodobacterales; family Paracoccaceae; genus Paracoccus; species Paracoccus sp. SM22M-07. The sequence continues at coordinate 39,355 of NZ_JPKW01000001.1, read as the reverse complement.
TTTCAAGATCGCTCCGTCGCCCATGAGGTCGGCAAGCGCGACCTTGCCCGTCGTCAGCATCTGCTTCATGTCGCCTTCGACCGGCGCCTCGGCCCCCGTTTCGGCGGCGATTTCGTTAAGGACGTCCAAATGCTGCAGGTGATCTTGGCGGAATGCCTCGACCTGCTGGGACAATGCCGGGTCCGACAACCGTGATATCGTGGACTCGTAGGCGGCGATGGCGTCGCGTTCCAGCAGGATCAGGTTCGTGACAAGATCGTTGATCGTGTCTTCAGTGCCGACGGTGGTGGCCATGATTGGTCCTTTCTGTTGGTCGATCCGCAAAGGGGACCGTGCAACCGGTGCGGGGCCGGTTTGTTCCCGGTTTTCTGTCAGGGTTTCAAGACGACCTTTGTCCATTCGTTCTGGTTGTCGCGAAAGTTGCGATAGCCTTCAGGCGCCTGTTCCAGCGACAGCCGGTGAGAGATCATGAAGGTCGTATCGATCTGATCCTCCATGATCAGGTCCAAGAGCTGTCGGGTATAGCGCTGCACATGCGTCTGGCCGGTGCGGATCTGGAGGCCCTTTTCCATCAGCGCGCCCAAGGGGAACTTATCCGCCATGCCGCCATAGACGCCCGGGATCGATACGCGCCCCCCCTTGCGTACGGCAATCAACGCCATGCGCAGCGCATGTGCCCGATCCGCGCCGATACCGATCTTCTGTTTCGCGCTATCCAGAAGGTTGTCGGGTGAAAAGCCGTGGCTTTCCATGCCGACCGCATCAATGACAGCATCGGGGCCCAACCCGCCGGTCATCTCCATCAGCGCCTCCAGAACATGGGTTTGGCGATAGTCGATGACCTTGGCCCCCATCTCGCGGGCCAGCTGCAGGCGATGGGGGAAGTGGTCGATGACGATGACCTGTGCGGCCCCCATCAGCCGTGCCGATTGCGCCGCAAACAGCCCCACCGGCCCCGCGCCCCAGACAGCAACCGTGTCGCCCGGACCGATGTCACAATTCTCGGCCGCCATCCAACCGGTGGGCAAGATGTCCGACAAGAACAGCACCTTTTCGTCAGATACACCGTCGGGGATGACGATCGGCCCGACATCAGAAAACGGCACCCGCACATACTGCGCCTGCCCGCCGGGATAGCCGCCGGTCATGTGGGAGTAGCCGAACAATCCGCTGACGGAATGGCCATAGAGCAATTCTGACGCTTCCTGTGTTTCGGCGGGATTGGAATTGTCGCAAGCAGAATACAGGCTCGCCTTGCAGAAAAAGCAGTTCCCGCAGGAGATCGTGAAAGGCACCACCACCCGCTGCCCCTTGGTCAGGGTCGATGCCGAGCCGGTTTCCACCACCTTCCCCATGAATTCGTGGCCCAGAATGTCGCCCCGCTGCAATCCGGGGATGACCGCGTCATACAGATGCAGGTCGGACCCGCAGATGGCGGTCGCCGTAACCTCGATGACCGCATCGCGCGGGTTCACGATCTGGGGGTCCGGGACGGTGTCGACGCGGACGTCGTTCTTGCCATGCCATGTCAGCGCACGCATCAGCTGCTCCTCTGGTTCGAGGCGGTGGCGATCTCTCCGGTCTCAATCAGCATCTTGAGCCGCTTCAGGTCCTGTCGCCCACGCATTTCAGGATCGGTCCCGCACAGGCGCGAGATCAAGTGGCCCGCCGCGCCGTGCGGCGGATGATAGGTCAGGTGCGCCCGCACCTCGGTACCGCGATTGCCGGGGGCATCGCGCAAGCGAACGCCGGCCGTGACCCGGACGTCTGCATCCGGAACCGATTGCCATGTCAGCGAGTGTCCGGGCCTGTCGTCGGCCAACTGCGTGGCAACACGGACAGGTTGATCGGGGCCGCCAAGCAGCCAGATCGGATAGTCGGGGGTTCCCTCGACCCCTGTGATGTCGTGCATGAAGCATGCCAGGCGCTGCGGATCGCGCCAAATCTCATAGATCACATCGCGCGGAGCATCGATTGTGACTGTCCGTGCAACATGGCGTGGCCCGACCAGGTGAAGCCCGCGTTCGGACCCGGATGGGGCACTGTCCGGCGGGCGGGTGGACTTCAGCCGGATCAAGGCGCTGACGCCGACGGCCAGGGCCGCCAGCCCAAGCAAGGGTTCCAGTACGGATCTCTGTTCGGTCATTGCGAATGTTCCTTCCTGACGGGGGAGGGCCGCTGAACCGCGCCAAGTCACAAATGTTCCAAGGGGAACATATCGGCATACTGCCGGTTACGCGCTCCGCCACAACAGGAGAGGCCCATGACCCAGCATCGCGACCGTTCATCCCAAACCGAAAGACCCGATGCGCCCGCAGACAATCCTGTCGAAGCGCCCACAACGGACGAATCCGCCGGCGAGGGCGGTCTGCCCGCCGACATGGATTATTACCGAGCTTCTGCCCGATCCGGGGCGATGATGGTTCTGGCCACAGTCGCGATCCCGCTGGCGGTGATCGTCGGCATCGTCGTCGTGCTGCTCGTCGCCCTGTGAACTTTCCTTGGGCGGCTTGGAACATTCGCCACGATTGCCGGTTCAGCGGCCCCAAACGTCAAGGAGAGCAATCATGGCTGAACAGACACTGGACAATTTGTTCCATGAAACGCTGAAGGACATCTATTACGCCGAACGCAAGATTGGCACCGCGCTGCGCAAGATGGCGCGTGCGGCGCAGGATGCCGACTTGAGATCGGCCTTCGAGACCCATGAACAGGAAACGCAGGCACAGTACGAACGCTTGTCCGATGTGTTCGATGCGATCGGCAAGAAGCCTCGTGGCAAGACCTGCGATGCCATCGAGGGCATCATTGCCGAGGCACAGGAGATCATGGAGGAATTCAAGGGAAGTCCAGCGTTGGATGCGGGCCTTCTGGCCACCGCCCAAGCCGTCGAGCACTATGAGATCGCCCGCTATGGCACGCTGAAAACATGGGCCGCTCAGCTGGGTCTGGGCGATGCCGAGCAACTGCTGGACAAGACCCTGCAAGAGGAAATCGCAACAGACGAAGCCCTGACGAAGCTGGCCGAAACTGTCATCAACGCCGCTGCCGAAGGCAAACAGGGATAAAGCAACGACCCTGTGCGAATGACAGGCGCCAGTGGTCCCCAAACACCGGAGTGATCCATGTTCTATACCGACAACAAGCTGCAATATCCCGTCCGGGTCGAGAAGCCCGATCCGCTTTTCGCCCGCGCGCTGCAGCAAGCCATCGGCGGCGTCGAGGGCGAGATCCGCGTGGCAATGCAGTACTTCTTTCAAGCATGCGGGGCGCGCGGCGATCCCAAGTTCCGAGATCTGCTGATGAACACCGCAACCGAGGAGCTGGGCCATATCGAAATGCTGGCCACCGCCGTCGCCCTCAACCTGGAAGGCGCCCCTCTGACGATGCAGGAAGAGGGCGCCCGCGACAAGATGGTCGAGGCGGTGATGGGTGGCATGAACCTCAAGAACCTTCTGTCGTCCGGGCTGTCTGCAATGCCTGTGGACAGTGATGGCGTGCCCTTCGACATGTCCCACATTTATGCCAGCGGCAATATCGCCGCCGACATGACCGCCAATATTGCCGCGGAATCCACCGGCCGCACATTGGCCGTGCGGCTTTACAACATGACCGACGACCCGGGCATGAAGGACATGCTCTCCTATCTGATCGCGCGGGACACGATGCATCAGAACCAGTGGATGGCCGCATTGGAGGACTTGGGCGGCGAAGAGAGCGTCTTTCCGATCCCCAACAGCTTTCCGCAGGCGGAAGAACAGTCCGAATTCAGCTATGCCTTCCTGGGTTTCCAGGCCGACGGCAGCGCGCTGGAGGATGGCCGCTGGACGCAGGGTCCGTCGATTGACGGCAAGGGGCAGTTCACGTCCCAACCCATGACCGCCCTGGGCCAGCGCCCCGATCTTGGCGCGGCCCGAACAGGCAGCGGTGCACAGACCGAACAGATGTAAAACCCTGTGTCGGCGTCCTTGGGGGCGCCGACATGACAATCTTTGAAGGACGCAGCATGATCCACATGCCACTCGGATCGATCACCCGCGGATCGTCAAGCCTCGGAATTGCGCCGCGACGGTACGACATGGTGGTGATAGGTGCCACGGCCATGACCCTTGCCACTGTTCCAACGAAACCACATTGGACGGCGGTCCGTCCATGGCCGTGACACGCCCCCCTTTCGTTCGTGCGGGCGCAGGCGCGATGTTGGATTGCGTGATCATCGGTGGCGGTCCGGCGGGCCTGACGGCAGCGATCCACCTTGGCCGCTTCCGGCGGCGCGTGATCGTCATCGATGTCGGAGAGGGCAGGACTGGGCTGATCCCGCGCACCTGGAACCATCCCGGTCATCCTGCTGGTATCCCCGGTGCGCAATTGCTGCATCGTATGCGACAGCAGGTCGCTGAGTTGGGCATTCCCATCCTGCCTGAGCGTGTCCTGCGTCTTGATCGCCTCCCGCGCGGCGGCTTCGAAGTCTTGGCAGGTTCCCTGCGCGTCGCGCGCCGCGTGATTCTGGCCACAGGGGTGGTCGATCGGCTGCCTCCGATCGCTGATGCCAGGGCCGCGGTCCTGGCAGGTCAATTGCGACTTTGTCCTGTCTGTGACGCATATGAGGCAACGGGCAAGTCGGTTGCAGTCATTGGCACGGATGCCCATGCTGCGTCTGAAGCGCTGTTTCTGACACACTATTCACGCCAGGTTACCTTGATGACACTTGGCGCGCCGGCGCAACTGTCGCCTGACGATCGGACAACGCTGCGGAATGCAGGGGTTGTGATTGACCAATCCCCGGACGTAACCTGGGATTTGTCCGGAGAGGGAGTGACGCTGGACCGACCAGGGGCCTCGCCGCTGCGGCTCAACGCGGTCTGGTCGGGTCTGGGCGCCGTGGCGCAGGCCGATCTTGCCACCGGGCTTGGCGTGGTTCCTGCACCGGATGGCCGGATCGTAACTGATGATCATCAGGAAACGTCGGTCGCAGGCCTGTTCGCGGCTGGCGACGTCACGACGGGGCTGAACCAGATCGGCACCGCGATAGGACAAGCTCAGATCGCGGCCAGCCGCATCCACAGCATCCTGCGCGCCACCGAGGCCAGGGTGATTGATGTGCCGGCCAAATAGGGCGCGGTCCTGTATGAGGGTCGAGAATGAAGACGTATTTGCCAGCCGTGGCCTTGGGTTTCGCACTGGGCGGCTTCTTTGACGGCATTTTGCTGCATCAGATTTTGCAATGGCACCACTTGCTTAGCCTGGTGCCGGACATGGACAATATGCGGATGCAGATCCTGTGGGATGGCTATTTCCATCTGGCGATGTACATCGTGGCGCTGGCGGGGTTGGCGGCCTTGTGGCATTGGCGCGCGGTGATCGACAAAGATCCGCGACGCCGCCTCTGGGCGATGCTGCCTGTCGGATTCGGGCTGTGGCACAGCGTCGATGCCGTGCTGTCGCATTGGGTTCTGGGTATCCACCGGATCAAGGTCGACAGCGCGGTTCCGCTGTTGTGGGATTTGGGCTGGCTGATCGGGTTCGGCATTCTTCCCATCTTTGCCGGGTTGTATCTGGCCTTGGGACCGCGAGGTCCGGGCCGACCCTTGGGCGGTGTCATTGCCACCTTGCTGGTGCTGACCATTGGCGCCGGCACATGGGCCGCTCAACCGCCCGACGGCAATACGCTGACATCTGTGCTGTTCCGCAAAACCCTGTCTGCGGCGCAGGTCCGCGACCGGCTGGCTTTGGCCGGTGCTTCGGTCATCTGGATGGATACGGAGCGGTCGATGGCGGTCGTCGACATGCCCGACGGCGGGGGCTGGCGCCTCTATGGCAAGGGCGCACTGCTGGTCGCAGGGGCGGGTCTGCCTGTGGGTTGCTTCAGCTGGAGCCGCGCATAGTCTTTGCACGACAGGCAAATTCTTGCCGAAATCGCCGCGCTTTTGCGGTATGTTTAATGGGCAGTGTCATTGTGACCAGATAGGATCAAGCATACGATGTGGGATCCGGAGGTAACATGCGCATTCTGGTGGTCGAAGACGAGTTCCTGATTGCCGAGCAGCTGACTCGCGAAATCGGCAGCTTGGGCGACACAGTGATCGGTCCCTTCGGGGATATCGGCGAAGCGATGGGCAGCCTGTCCAGCAATGATGCCGACGCGGCGATACTGGACGTGCGATTGGGTGGCCAGACCTCGTTCTGTATCGCCGATCAGCTAAAGCAGCAGGACGTGCCATTCGTTTTTCTGACCGGCTATACAGCACAAGATGTTCCGTCGCGGTTCCGGCAGCAGTCGATCCATTGCAAACCCAGTTCGACCCGCAGTCTGCTGCTGCAACTGCGCGCCCACCGGCTGAGGTTCGGGGACAGGGACGGGGTGCAGGATGTGATGATGGACATGCTGTCCTATGTCCGGTTGGTCACCTCGGACAACGCGGCGGCCGAACGGCTGGTTGAAGCCGTGATGCTGCAAACCATCAGCGCGGTCGAGGATGACACGGTCGTGGGCGATCTGCGGGCCTTGATGATTGGCCTGATGGATGACGAAATTGCCCATAACCTGACCTGCCATTTCCACTAGGGGCGCAGACAGGCGGGAACATTGCACATCGTCGGCGGTTGGAGGCACCGTTCCGTCCAGCACGGAGACGAATGCCACAGGAGACCGCGTATGACCGACTATCCCTATCCGCCCTTTCCGGAACAGGAACAGGACCTGCCCGGCAGCTTTCGCAAGATGGACCCCGTCCCCGATCATGGCGAGGACAGCTGGAAAGGCGCGAACCGCCTTGAGGGGCGCGTTGCGCTGATCACTGGCGGCGACAGCGGCATCGGCCGCGCCGTAGCCATCGCCTATGCCCGCGAAGGGGCCGATCTTGCCTTGGTCTGTCTGGATGAAGGCGGCGACATGCAGGACACCGCGGACTTGGTCCGCAAGGCCGGACGCGAATGCCTGGTGATTAAGACCGACCTTTCCAAGGCAGAAAACTGTCGCGACGTTATCGCGCAGACCGTCGACCGGTTCGGCCGCATCGATATTCTGGTCAACAACGCTGCCCACCAGCGCAGCTTTGCCAAGATCGAGGATATCAGCGACGAGGAATGGCGCTATACCTTTGCCACCAACATAGATGCGATGTTCCATCTGACAAAGGCTGCCATCGGCCACATGGGTAAAGGGTCCGCAATCATCAACACGGCTTCGGTCAATTCGGACCAGCCCAACCCCCAGCTTCTGGCCTATGCCACGACCAAGGGTGCGATCCAGAACTTCACCGCCGGCCTCGCCCAGATGCTTGCCGAACGTGGCATTCGTGCGAATGTCGTGGCCCCCGGGCCCGTCTGGACGCCGCTGATCCCGGCCAGCTTCCCCGGCGAAAAGGTCAGCAAATTTGGCCAGAGCTATCCGATGGGACGACCAGCCCAGCCTGCAGAACTGGCCTCGGCTTACGTGATGCTGGCCGAGCCGATGTCCAGCTACGTTTCGGGCGCCACCATCGCCGTCACCGGCGGTCAGCCGATTATCTGAGGCGGGTGCCATGACCAGAAATCTTGCCATTTTCTTAGCCCTTGCAGGGGCAGGTCTTTTGGTCAGGTCTGCAGTGCGGCGAACCGGCGTCAGCGCGGGTCGCCCCATCCGCGATGCCGGGGCCGACCAGATGCGTGATCCACCCCATGAATGGACCAAGACGGATGAGCGGATGGACGAATCCTTTCCAGCCAGCGATCCGCCGGGCACCTACTGAGGGAGATCCGTGCCAAACCTCATATGCGAGGCTTGCAGCAGATCGCAGTGCAGACCTCGCCTTTGGGCCGGCACGCCGGCCTGGAGGGTGGCTTTCCGCATCGGTTTGACCTGAAAATACCTTGGAACAAAGCTGTACCCGGCTGGTTCAGCCGCCTCCATACCATAGGGGAGAGGGTTCCATGGCGAAGAAAATGACGGCGCGGGAGATCTTTGTCGACGGGCTGCGCAACGCCCACGCGATGGAAAAGCAGGCGCTTTCCATCATGCAGCCCCAACTGAACCGGTTGGAACACTATCCCGAAGTATCGGCCTTGCTGGACCGCCACATCCGCGAAACGGAAGAACAGATCAGGCGTCTGGATAAGGTTCTGGACAGCGTCGGGGCGTCGGCGTCTGGTTTCAAGGACGCCGCCCTGTCGTTTTCAGGCAGCTTGGCCGCGGTCGGACACACCATGGCACGCGATGAAATCCTCAAGAACACATTTGCCAACCATGCGTTCGAAAATTTCGAGATCGCCGTCTATCTGTCCCTGATCACAGGCGCTGATCTGTGCGGGGCGGGGAATTCTGCGATTCTGTTGCAGCAGAGCCTGGACGAGGAACGCCGCATGGCCGCTGCATTGCATGACAGCATTGATGCCGTGACGCGCCGATATGCCGAGCTGGCCGCATCGGATCAGCGCGCTGACATCTGAAGGACTCATCATGGACAGTAACCGCTCCGAAGTCGTGATCATCGGTGCAGGCTTTGCCGGGCTGGAGGTGGCCAAGCAGCTGGGCAGTGCGGGCATCGCCACCACCATCATCGACCGCCGCAACCACCATCTGTTCCAGCCGCTGTTGTATCAGGTCGCCACCGCGGCTTTGTCGGCTACCGATGTGGCGGTGCCGATCCGCAGGATCCTGCGCCGCCACGCCTCGGTCAAGGTGATTTATGATGAGGTTTTCCGGATAGATGCCGTCGCACAGCGGATTGATCTGTGCAGCGGTGATACGATCGGCTTTCGCCATCTGGTCTTGGCCAGCGGGGCGACCCATGGCTATTTTGGCCATGACGAATGGGCGCAATGGGCTCCGGGACTAAAGACGATAGAAGACGCTCGCCATATTCGGTCACAACTGTTGCTGACGTTCGAGCAAGCGGAACGTACCACCGATCCCGCCGAACGTCAGCGCCTGATGACCATCGCCATAATCGGCGGCGGTCCCACGGGCGTCGAGCTGGCAGGCGCCATCGCCGAGTTGAGCCGCCATACCTTGTTGCACGATTTCCGCAGCATCGATCCCGCAAGCACCCGCGTCATGCTAGTAGAAGCCGGGCCAAGATTGTTGTCAGGCTTTAGCGAAGAAATGTCGGCCTATGCCGTTGACCGCCTGACGCGGCTTGGCGTCACAGTGCGTCATGGAGAGGCGGTCGAGGATATCGGCCCCGACACAATCACCATTGCGGGGACTTGCCAGCCTGTGGGTGTCGTGATCTGGGCTGCGGGCGTCACGGCCTCGCCACTGGCGCGTCAGATCGGCGCGACGGATGCAGCAGGCCGCATTCGGGTCGATCCGACGTTGCAGGTCCAAGGCCATCCCGGCATCTTTGCGATCGGCGATGTGGCCGCCTGCGCTGGCGATGATGGTCGCCTACTGCCCGGCCTGGCCCAAGTGGCCCGTCAGCAAGGCATCCATCTGGGGCGGGCTCTGGTCGCCCAGATCAATGACAGTGCGCCTTTGCCGGCGTTTCTGTATCAGGGTCGTGGCAACACAGCCATCGTCGGTCGCCATGCGGCAGTATTCGAACAAGGGCGCTTCAAGATAAAAGGGTGGTTGGCATGGCTGTCCTGGGCGATAATTCATGTCTATCTGCTGATCGGCTTTCAGAAGCGGTTCCTTGTCTCGGTGCAGTGGTTGTGGCGGTATATGACCTATGAACGGGGCGCGCGGCTGATCGCAGTGGACAATGCGCCATCGCACCGGGCCACTCAGCCCATGTCAGACACGCATCCTGCAAAGGCAGATTCATCCTGACACAATAGCGGGTCTGCCGGTTACGGCGACTGACGGGCTGATCCATCCTGCTGTCATCATCATGATGCTGCGTGGGCGGACTGCCCAAGAGGAACCAGCAGCTATGTCCCGCCCCCGAAAGGAGGCCGAAAAGATCGTAAAAGATGGGGATGACCAGCTTGAACGCTTACCAGTGCGCCAACCTATTGAGAATGCACCCGATGGCATGTTCACATGGGTCGGCGGATGCGGGCCCACCCAAATCGGAATCAACGCCTGATTTGGATGGGTGCGGGTCATATCTGTCGAATAGGGCGTGGTGCCGGTCGGTTGCACCCATCCTGCGTCAATTCGAAACGCGGCCGGCCGGCGGCCGCTTGTCGTCCGCCGCGGCGCCTGGCTCTCCCGTTCCTTGCGAGTGGTCATCCACATGGTTGTGATGCTGTTCGGTCTGGACGTGCCGGCCATCCAAGCCGCGCTGGTCCGAATGGCGCGAGGTATCGCGATTGCTCAGGATCTCGTTATCGGGCAGCTGGTCGACATCAAGAGGGCCCATGGCGCCGCTTCCGTCGCCTTTCCCATGATCCTGTTGGCCGGGACCGAACTTCTTGCTGTTCGCATGTGCCATCTTGTCCTCCGTGTTCAGGCTTTTCAACATTGGGGCGTTGCAACCGCCCGGTCCGGCGAATGTTCCCGCGCAACAGTTTTTTGGTCAAAGTCGGATCTGCCGTGCCCTGAAATAATGCACGCGGGCAGGAACACTTGCGGCAGTTCCCGGTTCAGCGTCCCAGCTGTCAAAGGGGCAAGGCCCCGGATCATCATGGCAAAGAGAGGTTCTCATGGTTCAGCACAGGTCCGATCTTCAAGTGCGCGACAAGGTTGTCGTTATTACCGGTGCCTCCAGCGGCATCGGGCAGGCGACGGCAGAACTGTTTGCGCGCAATGGTGCCCGGCTTGTTCTGGCCGCACGCGACGAGGCGGCACTGCAGACTGTCGTTGAAGGATGCAGGCAGATGGGCGGACAGGCGGTGGCAGTGCCCGTGGACGTCACCGATGCCGAGCGGGTCGAAAGGCTTGCCGATGCGGCATTGGCCAAGCACGGTCAGATCGATGTCTGGATCGCCAATGTTGGCGTCGGCGCGGTCGGCCTATTTCATGAGGTTCCGCTGACGGCCCATGCACAAGTTCTGCGCACCAATCTTTTGGGGCGCTTGAACGAAGCGCATGCAGTCTTGCCTGTGTTTCTCAAGCAGGGGCGGGGCATCTTCATCAACATGATCTCGGTTGGCGGTTTTTCTGCAGTGCCCTATGCCACCGCCTACAGCGCCAGCAAGTTCGGCCTGCGCGGGTTCTCCGAGGCATTGCGGGGCGAACTGATGAACCATCCGCACATCCACGTCTGCGATGTTTATCCGTCGTTCGTCGATACACCGGGGATCGGTCACGGAGCCAACTACACTGGTCGAAAATTAACAGTCCCGCCGCCCATCCTGGATGCCCGCAGGGTGGCACAGGCCATCTTGCGGCTGACCCTAAGGCCGCGGCCGACGACCATGCTGGGCGTCCCGACGGTGGCGTTGCGCCTGATACACGCGATTTCGCCACAGGTGACGGTGAAGGCGACGGGGAGGGTCCTGCGACGGTATTTCGCACGCGCCCAGCCTATTCCCCGCAGCAACGGAAACATTTTTCACCCCCCTGCCAAACCGGGAGGCATCGACGGTGGCCTACGGTCGCCGGGACCGTCTGTCCGGGTCACTGCGGGGGTGATGATGCTGAGCCTTGGAACGCTGGCGTTGATCCTGTCGGCTCGCCGTGATGGTGGCAGCCGCCGTGATCATCGCAGATCCCGATGATCTTAAAAGAATGACGTTATGTCACACGTGGCTATTGGCCGTTTGCGTCACTGAAACCGGTTGTTGGCGATCTGCGGATCGTTGCCAGCGGCCCGCTGCCTGCCCATCATGACGGACCCACGGTCTTTTGCAGCGCTGGTCCGCAGGATGAAGGACGGCGGCGCGCCGGGCAGGCCAGACGGGCTGGTGCAGATCGACATGCCCGGCATCCCCCGCCTTCACGAGATCTGGCTGTTTCATAGCCCAATCATCACACTGATCCCGAACTACCTGATCCAGAAGGTCGGATACGCAAATATTTTTTGGCTGTTGCGCCCGTTGCTGCAGCTGACTGACATTGATGCACTCGGTGACCCTATCTCGCGTTGTCTGCGCGCGAGCTTGCGGCTGAAGGCGCCGCCGGTCTGTCGAGAGGTGCTGTGGCCTGAAGCGCAGTGGCATGAGCAGGTGAACCTTGCACATGGCGTAGGGTCCAGTCCACCGGAAGCGGCCGGTTGTACAAATTGCTGGACTGGCTGTTGCCGGTCCAGCGTTCGGCCAGGCATTTCTGCAGCACGATCCTAGGGCTTTTCCATACGTGATTTGCGGCCCGGTTTGGACGACTGCGACATGGGATCATCCACAGCCTGCTGCGCCTCGTCCGGCATATCCGAAAGGCCGCCTTCCTCTTCGGTGATGATATGCCCGTCGGCCTGACCCGGATCAGGGATATCACCTTGGGGCGATGCCATCACGTCCGCCAGATCTTCCTGCATGTCCGTGCCCTGCGTCTCGCCCTCTTGGCTCAGCTGTTGCTCGGCCTGCCGCCAGTGTTCGGCATCCTGTCCGTCGGGACAACCCGCTGCCTCCCATATCTGGTGGGCACGTTGGCGGATCTGTTCGTTTCTGTCCATTTCTGTCTCCTTTGATGAGAAGCCGGCATTTGGCCTGCGTCATACGGTGTGTATGCGGACGCCACGGCCCGCCGTGCAGGGATTGGCCTATCTGTTTTGCTGATGGCCCTGATGGGTCGTGTTCTGTCGGATGTTTTCCTGTCGCCCCTGCTGGTCCCCATTTTCCTGTCGAGGATCAGGCTGGGCCAAAACGGGCGCAAAATTGTCCCTGCCGGTGGTAGCGGGACCTTTGTCGCTGCGGTTTTCGGGTGGGACGGGTGGCGGGCGTTTGGTCATGACCTCCTCCTTTGTGGTGGTCACCGCTGAACCTGCTCAGGCCGCCGATGTTCCCGCCCTCAGGGACGTTTTCCGCCTAGGTCTGCCCGCAGTCGTAAAAGCCGCGATAGCCGATGGTCAGGCCATGTTCCAACCGGAAGACCAGTTCCGCATCGGCGCGCCAACTGGCATCGTTGCCAAGCGGCCGGATGTCGACCCTTATCCCCTGCGCAGCAAAGGTCATGGCGCTGTCGGCTTCACCACTTGAACCCAGTGACAGCAACACGCCGTTCAGCTTCATCGTTGCGCGGTCGCTATCCTGCGGGGTCCACAGGATCGGGTCGCCTTCTGCCGTGCGGCGGAAGGCGCATTCAGGGTCCTTCCCAAGGATCTGTTCGGCCTCGGATTGTGTCACAGTGGCCGGATCAAGTTGCGATATCAGTGTATTGGACAAGGCATCCTGAACCGTACCCGCTTTCGCGGGCGGGTCCTGATGGACCGCGTCCGCAGTGCCCGCATCCGCGATCAGATAGCGCATCTCGGCGATTTCGCGTTGCTGGGCGTCGCGGATTTCCATGGCCAGCTTCTTCACGCGCGGATCCTCGATCCCCGCCCGTTCCGAGGTCATGATTGCAATGGAATGATGCGGGATCATCGCCCCCATGTAGCTGACCCCCGATATGGTGGTCTGGCTGCGCACCAGCCACAGCGATCCCGCAAAGACGATTGCCGCGCCCGCGAAAATGACGATGTTCAGCCGCGTTTTCTCATACATCCCCAGCATGAAGGCCAGCATGACGATGGCCATCACCGCGCCCATCATGATGGCCATGTAGACCCGCGTTTCGGAAAAGAAGACATGCTCGGACGCGTAGGTGTTCAGATACATCAGGCCGAACATCACGATAGTCGAGGTAGCGATCATCAGAGCGAAACGGGCATAGGACATTGGGGGCTCCCTTTTTCGATGCGGCCTCGTGCGAACGGTTAGAGGTCACCGTGCCATCGTGCGGCGCAGGGGTGCGAGGCGTCGGACTCTCCGGGCAGATTTTTGCCTGCCCGGAGGCCCGTGGGCATTACCCCCCCGTCGCCTCGAACAGCTGGCCAGTAGAATAGCTGGATTCGGCGCTGGCCAGCAGCACGTAAAGCGGCGCGATCTCGACCGGCTGGCCGGGACGGCCGATGGCGGTCGTGGACCCGAATTCGGGTATCGCGTCGGCGGGCTGTCCGCCGACGACCTGCAGCGGTGTCCAGAACGGGCCGGGCGCGATGGCGTTGACGCGGATCCCGCGAGAGGCCAGCTGCTTGGCCAGCACCTGCGCATAGATCACGTTGGCGGCCTTGGTCTGGGAATAATCGAACAGGTTCTCGGGCGGCTGCTGGGCCACGACCGAGGCGGTGATGATGATCGACGCGCCCTCGTTCAGATGCGGCAGGGCGGCCTTGGTGATGCGGAAGGGCGCATAGACGTTGGTCTTCATCGTCTGGTCGAACTGCTCTTCCGAGATATCCTCGATCGAGGGCGACGATTGCTGATAGCCCGCATTGTTGACCAGGATGTCCAGCCCGCCCAGTTCGTCCACCGCCTGCTGCACAAGTTGCTGGCAGAAATCGGCATCGGTGATGTCGCCCGGGATGGCCACGGCGCGGCGGCCCGCCTCTTCGATCAGCGCTATGACTTGCTGGGCGTCCTCTTCCTCGTCGGGCAGGTAGTTGATCGCCACATCCGCCCCCTCGCGGGCGAACGCGATGGCGGCGGCGCGGCCGATGCCGCTGTCACCCCCGGTGATCAAGGCGCGACGCCCCTGCAGCTTGTTTGCGCCGCGATAGCTGTCTTCGCCATGATCAGGGACCGGATCCATCCGACTTGCAAGACCTGGCCAGTCCTGCTGCTGTTTGGGAAAGGGTGGTTCGGGATAGGCCGTCTGAGGATCGCGCATCCGGGTCAGTGGCGCGGCGTCGTTGCCCGATTGCTGCGCCTGCGCTGCGCCTGCAAGACCGGCAGCTGCGACACCACCGGCAATGCCGCCCATCATCCTGCGCCGGTCGGGGTTTTGGGGAAGATCGTCGGACATGAAGGTTCCTTTCATGATTCGTGGGGGTTCGGCCTGTCACGGAAGTCAAATCAGCGCGGCATTCCCGGCCCCGCAACCGTTCGGGCGGGCATATGTTCCCGCCGGACCGGCATAGAGGGGTGTGGGGCGCAATAGTGCACGGGTGCCTGAATGCTGGAACAAACAGCGTCATTACCTGTTCGTGGCACCGTCGCCGCGTTGCAGACCCCAATCTTCGGCCCGCATGGCGACAGGGCCGGAACGGTGGAGGACAGCCATGCCCCGGAGCAGGGAGACCGATGAACGCACGGATACACCGCATTACGACCGCCCCTCGGGTGGTTGGGGATCGATGCGTGGAATTGGCAAAATTCTGAAAGATCAGAAGCCCTCGGCGGGGGCGATCCGAACACTTATGAGGCAGAACAAGCCGGGCGGGCATATGTGTACGTCCTGCGCCTGGACGAAACCCAAGGTGCCGCATCCGTTCGAATTCTGTGAGAATGGCGCAAAGGCCACCATCTGGGATTTGACGACTGACCGCTGCACACCTGATTTTTTTGCCGCACATCCGGTGTCCGAGTTGCGCAAATGGTCGGATCACGATCTGGAAAAGGCCGGCCGCCTCACGCGGCCGATGCGCTATGATCCCGCTACTGATCACTATGTCCCCTGTACCTGGGAGGAGGCTTACGCCGCCATCGGCGACAAACTGAGCCAGCTGGAACCGCGGCAAAGTGTCTTTTACACCTCGGGCAAGGCGGCTCTGGAAACGGCATTCCTGTATCAGCTGTTCGCGCGCCTTTATGGGCATAACAACCTGCCTGACAGTTCCAACATGTGTCATGAAACCACCAGCGTCGGGCTGAAGAAAGTCATCGGGTCGTCGGTGGGCACCTGTGTGCTGTCCGATTTCGACCATTGCGACCTGATCCTGTTCTTCGGACAGAACACCGGATCAAACAGCCCGCGTTTCCTGCACAAGCTTCAGCAAACGGTCGAGCGGGGCGGCAGGATCATCACTTTCAACCCGGTGCGCGAACGCGGGCTGGTGGAATTCACCAACCCGCAGCGTCCGACGCAGATGACCGTGACGAAGCCCACGCCCATCTCTGAGATGTATCTGCAGGTCCGACCCGGCGGCGACATTGCGGCGCTGGCCGGGATCTGCAAGCATGTGATGGAGCTGGACCGCGCCCAGGGGGGCATCGTAGATCGGGAATTCGTCGAACGGCACACGACCGGCCTGACCGATCTGGAAACGCGACTGCAGGCCATGACATGGTCTGAAATCGAGGCCACATCCGGCCTGACCCGCGCTGCACTGGAGGAGGTAGCCGTGGCCTATGCCTCGGCCCGGCGGGTCATTGGCATCTATGGTATGGGGCTGACGCAGCATGTCCACGGTTGGCTCAGCATCGGGATGCTGGTCAACCTTCTGTTGCTGGGCGGACATATTGGGCGCGAGGGGACTGGCATCTCGCCCGTACGCGGTCATTCGAACGTGCAGGGGCAGCGCACCGTAGGCATCAGCGAAAAGCCGAAGCTGGTGCCGTTGGACAGATTGGAACAGCTGTTCAACTTTACGGCCCCACGGGACGAAGGTCTGAACACCACCGCCGCGGCCGAAGCGATCCTGAATGGCTCCATCCGCGCCTTTGTCAGTCTAGGCGGCAATTTCGCCCGCGCGATCCCCGATCAGGGGCGCACCGATCCGGCATGGGCCAAGCTGGATCTGAATGTCCAGATCGCGACACGGTTGAACCGGTCACATACGCTGGTGGGCAACAGCGCGTGGCTGCTGCCCTGCCTTGTCCGCGCCGAGGAGGACCGGCAGGCCAGCGGCCCGCAGGCCGTCTCGATGGAAGACAGCCTCAGCATGATCCACGGGTCGGCGGGACGGCGCAAACCCGCCGCGCCCGACATCCGGTCCGAGGTGGCAATCATCGCCGGCATCGCCAAGGCGACCTTGGCCCCGAACCCGAATGTCAGATGGGATGAATGGACCGGGGATTACAGCCAGATCCGTGACCTGATCGAGGCTACCTGGCCGGATAGGTTCAAGGATTTTAATGAAAACCTGTTCACGCCGGGCGGTTTCTTCAAAGGCAACGCTGCCCGCGAGCGCCAGTGGAAGACCAACAGCGGGAAAGCGGAGTTCACCACCCCGGACGTGCTGACCGCCTTGGGGCAGACGCCGCAGGATGACCAGTTAACGCTGATTACGCTGCGTTCGAACGACCAGTTCAACACCACGATCTATGGATTCAGCGACCGCCTGCGCGGGCTAGAGGGATCGCGCGACATCCTGCTGATCAACCCCGAGGAAATGGCCCGCCGGGGCCTGACCGAAGGTCAGATCGTGACGGTCGAAGGCGCCTACGACGATGGCCATACCCGCCGTGTAAAGGGCCTGAAGATCACCGCATATGACCTGCCCGATACCTGCGTCGCCGCCTATTACCCCGAGGCCAACCCCTTGGTTCCGCTGGCCTATCGCGACCAGCTGTCCGGAACCCCGGCCGCCAAAGGGGTGCCCGTGCGTATCAGGGGATGACCCGACGACGCGGCGGGCGCGATCAGTCCTGTGACTGGGCGGACCACGGCATCTGTGCTGGCATGATATCGTATAGATAGGCGGCCATATCGCTCGCGGCCTGACGCGTGACGCCCAGATCCGGCATGGCGGTCCGCGGATTGACAGCCTGCGGATCCATAATCCAGCGCACCATGTTTTCTGGCGTGTTCGGCAGCACGCCCGCGACATAGCGGCGATTGCCCGCCTGCCCAAGCGGCGGGCCGACATGCACCCTCGGTTGCCCGACAATGCCCGGAATGACGTGGCAGGACCGACAGGCATATTGCTGCATCGCCTGACGGCCCCGTCCCGGATCGGGGGCTTGCAACGGCTTGGCCGGGGCGGGTTCGGGGGGTGTCCCGTCCAGCAGCGCGTGATATTCGGCTGGCGAGAGGGACGGCAGCGCCTCGACCAAGGCGGTCACGTCCCACATCTGGTCTTCGGTCATGCGGCTTTGCCATGCGGGCATACCGCTCATCTTCAAACCTTTGCTGACAAAGCGATAGATTTCCTGTGGGGGACGGTGTTTGGCCATGTCCACAGGGTTGGGCGGCACTGGCAGCATGGCCAGCGCGAAATCCTTGGGCGGCAGGCCGGGGGCGCCGTGACAGCGAGCGCAGTTGTTTTGGTACAGTGCCGCCGTTTCCGGCGTAGCGCGAGGGGCGAATCCTTCGGGCATATCAACGTCGCGCGCGTCCCATGCGATGACCGTGTCGCGCCCAAGGGCGATCAGGCGATAGACCCATGCCGGATGCTGTCGCGTTGCGCTGAGGTCATAGAACTCACCCAGCACAAACACGCCCATTCCTGTCATGGCGACGGTGGCGATGGCTGTGGTGACCAGCTTCAACACAATGTTCATGGTGCGCCTCCACGATCCAGCAGATAGGCGGCGATCAGTTGGGCATTGGTCGTGGTGACACCCAGATCAGGCATGGCGGTAGGTGGGTTCATCCGTTTTGGATCATGGATGAACGCCGCCAGCATCGTGGGCGTGTTCGGCAGAACACCCGCGACATAGGCTTTGCGGCCCTGGTCCGCCAGCGACGGGCCGGTATTTCCCTGCGGTGCGGGCATGTCTGGAACGACATGGCACGAACCACAACCATGCTGGCGGATCAAGTCTCTTGCCTGCTCAGTCTCGACCCTGGACAGATGACCGGCGGGTTGGCAAAAACCCAAGCTGAGCAGGAACATTAGGGACATCTTCATCACGAATTCCTTTGAAGGCGGCGTTCGGTCTCGGCCAGCAAGCGGGCCATCAGCGCGACGCCGGTGCCAATGAAGATCGCGCAGCAGGGCACCCACATGATCAGCCCGCCCAGCTGCTGATCCTGAAGCCGGTCCAGCCCCCATGCGCCACCCTGATAGGCCGGATACCAGATCACCTGCGATGTGGTCAGCAACGCTGCCAGGGCGCAGGATTGCACGGCTGTCGCGAAAACCGCCATAAAGGCCCCCGCGTGTCCTTCGGCCCGCGGGCGGGACAGGACGGCGTGCCAGAACAGCATCGCGGCGCCCAGAAAGCTGAAATGCTGCGCCGCGTGGACCGCATCACTGCGCAGGGCGGCCTGATGCAGCGGCGGCAGGTGCCAGCCCCACAGCACCACGAAATAGATGATCCATGCGCCAAGCGGGTGGACCAGCGCCTGCCACGCCCTTGATACGACCACGCGCGCGCCGCCCGCACGCCAGCGGCGGGGCAGGGCCCACAGCGCCGCAATGCCCGGTCGCCCCAGCACCATCAGCGGGGCCGCGATCAGCATCAAGGCGAAATGCTGGATCATATGCGCACTAAGCAGCAGCGTGGTCAGATGCGACAGCCGCGACAGCAGCAGCCCCGCCGCCAGCGCGATCCCTATTGCGAACAGCGCCAGATGCAGCATCCTGACACCGCGCCCGCGCCCGGCGGCGGACCACAATCGCAGGGCACCCGCCAGATACAGGCCGACAGCGGCTAACAGCGGCACCAGCACCAGCGGGTCCGACCCCGTATCATCGGGATGCGCCAGGGCTGAGGTCGGGATAAGCATCAGCAGGATGGCAAAAAACTTCATCTCAGACTCCGGTGCAAAGTTCGATCCAGAAGGACCCCGCGTATTCCACCAGGATCCCCCCGCAGGCTGCCGCGCACAGCATGAAGCCGACCAATGCCATCATGTGCAGCCGTTCGGCGCTGCGATGCGGGCGCACGCGGTGGCCGCGCCGCAGGGCGTGCAAGGCCGCGCCAAAGCCCAATGCACACAGGGTCAGCACAAAGACGGTCAGCAAGTGATAGGGCCAGCGCAGGTGTAATTCGCACAGCCAGGGGGCCATGGCATAGCCTCCACCCTGATGCAGGGCCCATGCCATCGGCGCCAGAAACCAGCCGACCCAGGGGGTCAGCGCCTCGCGCCCTTCCTGTTGGGCCTGGATCAGGTCGCCGTCCTGCATGCGGGTTTCGGGTTGGCGGTGGGATTCAGGCTTGCGTGCCATCATATCACCCGGGGAACCCAATAAAGGACCAGATAGATCGGCAGGAACACGGCGGCGACGAAATACCAATACAACGTATCGACCACCACGCCCAACTGCCGTTCCGGCGTGAAATAGCCGCGCCACGCCAGCACCGACACCGCCCCCGTTCCCAGCACCGCCGAGACCACATGCGTGTAGTGAAACCCCGTGATCGTCCACAGGACCGAGCCATAGGCGTGGTCATCCCAATCGATATCCAGCTGCGTGAATTGGACCGAACGCGCGGCCAGCGCCAGCACCGCGATGACGACGCTGGCCGTCACGCCGATGGCCAGTTGTCGCTTGTTGCCGGCATCCGACCCCTTGCCCGCCCACCACATCGTCCAGCTGCTGACCGGCAGCAGGAACAGCACCACCGTGGGCCAGAACAGATTCGGCGGATCAACGCCTGTGGGGGGCCATGCGGGCGATTGCAGGGCCAGATAGAAATAGCTGGTCAGCAGGGTAGCGACCACCGCCGCCTCGATCGCGACGGCACCAAGAACGCCCCACCACAGCGGATGATGATGCGGGTCGAAGCGCGGCTGGACGGATGCGTCGACGGTCACGCGCACATGCATGCTTACTCCTTTCCATAAGGGTGGCGGGGCCAGAACCACAGGACGAAGGTGACGAAGGCTGCGATGATGCCGATCATATAGAACCACGGGCTGAAGATCAGCCCGATGAAGCCGACAGACGCCGCCAGCGCCGACACGAAGGGCCAGGGCGTAGGGCCGGGCAGGATCTGCACCATGGCGGGGCGGGCATCCAACAGGGTGGTCACCAGCGTCTCGCGCTGGTCGTCGGCAAGGCCGCCCACGACCTGACGCTCATCGTCACGCTGCCAGTCCCAGATGGGGGTATGGCTGTCGATGACTGGCGGCTGCGGAAAGTTGCAGTTCAGGGGCGGCGAGGCCGTGGCCCATTCCAGCGTGGTCGCGTTCCAAGGATTGTCGCCCGCGACCGCGCCCCGGAACACACTGCGGATCACGTTGATCAGCGTCAGACCGAAACCTGCTGCCAAAACGAAGGAGCCTGCGGTCGCCATCTGGTTCAGGACCTGCCAGCCCATCTCGGGGACATAGGTGTAGACGCGGCGGGGCATCCCCTCCATTCCCAGTTGGTGCATGGGAAAGAAGGTTACGTTGAATCCGACGAAAACCAGCAGACAGCTGTAGCGGCCAAGGCTTTCGGACATCATCCTGCCAGTCAGCTTGGGGAACCAGTAATACAGCCCCGCCATCAGCGGAAAGACCGCACCGCCGACCAGCACATAGTGGAAATGCGCGACCACGAAATAACTGTCATGCACCTGTCGGTCGAACGGGACCGAGGCGACCATCACCCCGGTCAGCCCCCCGGCGACAAAGACCGCGAAAAAGCTGATCACGAACAGCATGGGCGTAGCAAAGCGGATTTTGGCTCCCCACATCGTCGCGATCCAGCAATAGATTTGCACACCTGACGGGATCGCGATCATAGAGGATGCCGCCATGAAAAAGCTGCGCCCCATCAGCGGCAGGCCGGTCGTGTACATGTGGTGCACCCACAGGCCGAACGACACCATGCCGATGCCCACTATCGCCAGCACCAGCGCGGTATATCCAAAAACCGGCCGATGGGTGAAGGTTACGATGATCGTCGTGACGATGCCTAGCGCGGGGACCAGGATGATATAGACTTCGGGGTGGCCGAAGAACCAAAACAAATGCTGCCACAAGAGGGGCGATCCTCCGCCCGCCGTGACGAAGAACTGCGTGTCCACCAGCCGATCCATCATCAGCAGCGCCGATGCCACGATCACCGATGGCATTGCGAACAGCATCATGAATGACATCACCAGCACCGCCCAGACAAAGATGGGCATCCGGTTCAGCGACATGCCGGGCGCGCGCAGCTTGAAGATCGTGACGATCAGCTCGACCGCGGCGGTCAGGGCCGAAACCTCGATGAAGGTGATCATCGTGGTCCAGATATCGACACCGTATCCCGGCGCGAATTCCTTGTTCGACAGCGGCACGTAATTGAACCAGCCCGCATTTGGCGCCATACCGAACAATAAGGACAGAAAGAACGCCGTCCCTCCGATCAGATAAACGTAATAGCCAAAGGCGTTCAGGCGCGGAAATGCCATGTCGCGCGCCCCGATCATCAGCGGCGCGATATAGATCGCGATGCCCTCCATCGCGGGAATGGCGAACAGGAACATCATCGCTGTGCCGTGGACGGTCATGAACTGGTTGTATTGTTCCGGCGTCAGCAGATCGTTCAACGGCACCAGCAGCTGTAACCGCATTGCCAGCCCCAGCAGCCCCGCCAACAGGAAGAAGAAGAAGGACGTGACGATGAACCGCCGCCCGATCGTCGTGTGATTGACGGGCATGAACCACCCCCAGAACCCCTTGGGGGATGCCCAAGTTCGTTCGATCCGGACCAGCCGTTCGCGGGCTTCATCGTCGCGGCGTTCGCGCAAGTCGATCTCTCGGCTCATTTCAAGGCCTCCAGATAATCCAGCAGGGCATCCAGATCATCGGGTTCGGGTGAATAGGAAGGCATCAGCGCACCCGGCTTGACCTGCTGCACACCGGTGATCCAACCGCCCAGATTGCCGCGCGTATTGGGCAAAGTCGCCGCCGCGATTGTCTGTCGCGATGCCAGATGCGTCAGGTCGGGGCCGTTGCGCCCCTGCGCCGCCGTACCACGGACTCGGTGGCAGTCACCGCAGCCCAAGCGTTGGAATACCTGCTGGCCGGGACCTTGCGGGACCACCGCATCCGCCGCCTGAGCCGTCAGCCAGGCGTCGAATTGCGGTTCGGGTTGTGCTTCGACGAAGAAGCCCATCAAAGCGTGCTGCAACCCGCAGAACTCGGCGCATTGCCCGCGCCAGCGGCCCACCGTATCGGGTTCGGCGAAAAGCGTGTTGACCTTGCCGGGGATCATATCCGTCTTGCCCTGCAGGTTCGGCGCCCAAAAGCTGTGAATGACATTGTCCGAGATCAGTCGGAACCGCGCCCGCTTGCCCACCGGCAGATGCAATTCATTGGCAGTAACCGCCCGAACCGAGCCATCATCATTCAGATATCGAAATTCCCACCACCATTGCCTGGCGTGAACCTCGATCACCGGGCCGTCCGCGCCGCCCGGCCCCTCGGTCTCGTCGCCGATCATGACGCCAGAGAGGCTGAGACCGATGATTGCCGCGATAGGCGCGATGACGCCGCAGGTCACGACCATGAAGGTTGCCGTCCGGGACGACAGTGGCCGGGCCGTGCGCCCGTGGCGCAGCGCGGCGCCCGTCAGCATCAGCCCGATCGTAACGGTAAAGATGAAGGCCGCCAGCGCGAACATCCACCATGCCAGTTCCGCGACCATCCGGGCATCCCGGCTAGCCGGGACCAAGATCGCTTGGATCCCCCCGCATCCCGACAAAGACAGCGGAAACAGGCCCGCGCTGAGACGCCGAAGATGACGCCTCGATTGGTGCATGCCGACGATCAAGCGGGTTCCAGTTCGACCTTGATCCACCCGCTTTGGCGGCGGTCAAAGGCCTTGTATGCCTCGATGGCACCGGTCATCGGTTCAGTGTGGGTCAGAATCGCGACCGGATCGATCGCCCCTGTCCGCACCAGATCGACCAGATGCGGTCCATAGCGGCGATGGGGGCAATTCCCCATCTTGATCGTCAGGTTCTTGTTCATCGCCATACCGATGGGAAAGCTTTGCATCGTCGGCGGATAGACCCCGATGATCGACAGCGTGCCCGCCTTGGCAAGCGCCGCTACCGCCCATTCCAGCGCTTGGCCCGGGGCATCGCCCGGGTGCCAGTTGTCACCTTGGGGGTTCTGTTCGGGGGCGACCTGGTCGACCTGCGCCTGATAGGTTTCGGCTTTCTCGTCGGCCTTCTGTGTGGCGGGGCCATGATGGGCATGTTCGGCATCCACACCCACAGCGTCGATGACACGGTCCACGCCGATCCCGCCGGTCAGGGCCACGATGGTCTCGACCGGGTCCTCCTTGTCGAAGTTCACGCATTCCGCGCCTTGGCGCCGCGCCATGGCCAGTCGGTCCTCACGGTGGTCGACTGCGATCACGCGACCCGCTCCCATCATCCGAGCCGAGGCAATGGCGAACTGGCCCACCGGACCGCAGCCAAAGACCGCCACCGTATCACCTTCGGCGATCTCGGCCGCGTCCGCGCCGAAATAGCCGGTCGGAAAGATGTCCGATATCATGATGGCCTGTTCGTCTGAAACCTGGTCGGGCAACTTGACCAAGGTGGTCGCGGCATAGGGGATGCGCGCCCGTTCGGCCTGCAAGCCGTGGAAAGGCCCCGTCGGCCCCGGCCCGCCGAAGAACGATGTCCCCGCCCGGTTGCCATGCGGGTTCGCAACATCGCATTGCGAATGATAGCCCGCCCGGCAATAGGAACAGGACCCGCAGGCAATCGTCGACATGACCACCACACGGTCGCCCTTCTGCAGGTTGCGCACCATCGAACCCAGCTCCTCCACCACGCCGACGGCCTCGTGCCCCAGGATCGTGCCCGGCTCCATTCCGGAAAAGGTGCCGCGGACCATGTGTAGGTCAGTGCCGCAGATAGCCGCTGCAGTGATGCGGATCACGGCGTCCGTCGGCTGTTCGATCCGGGGGTCGGCGACGTCATCCATTCGGATATCGCCCACAGCGTGAAATACGACCGCTTTCATGATTGGCCTCCTTGGCGCCTGCTGAGATCTGGGGCCGCTAACCGGCGGCGCTGCCCGTTGTTCCAGGCGTCCTGGTACGAATCATGCCGGAACATCATCCGTCACTGCAGGTTAGGGCAGCTCGCCGGACTGTGCAGCAGAACGGTATTCGCAAATGCCCAGGTGTCTTCATGAACGATTTCAATGCCATCGTCGCCCTTCTGGGGGGCGTGACCATGCTGCTGGGCCTGACATCGAACTGGCTGTCGCGCAGCCCGTTTCCGCCCACGTTTCTGGCCGTGCTGATCGGCATCGTCGTCGGACCACATATGCTGGGCCTGATCGATCTGGATGCGATGGGCGATCGCGCGCAAATGATGGAGAAGGCGGCGCGTCTGACCTTGGGCATCGGATTGGTCGGGGTCGCATTGCGTGTCCCTGCCGTCTATCCGCGACGCGCTTGGCGCCAAATGGTGATGCTGATCGGCGCAGGGATGGTTCTGATGTGGGTGATCGGCACGCTGCTGACATGGCTGATCCTAGGACTGCCGTTTTGGTTGGCCGCCCTCATCGGAGCGATCGTTGCGCCGACTGATCCCGTCGCAGCCAGTCCGATTGTGACAGGCAAGGAGGCCGAACAGAACATCCCTGACCGGATCCGCCATGCCATATCATTCGAGTCGGGTGCCAATGACGGGCTGGGCTACTTGTTTGTGTTCCTGCCGTTTCTGATTTTGACGAGACCCGTGGACGAGGCCATCCAGCATTGGTTTGCAAAATCTATTCTCTGGGATGTCGGGATCGCGACCTTGGTCGGACTTGCAGTTGGTTTCAGTGCAGGCAGACTGTTGCAGGCCTCCGAACGCCGTCAGGCGATCACATCAGAGTGGCGTCTTGTCTATACGGTTGCATTGGGTCTGTTTGCGATCGGCCTGGGCCGGCTCATTGACAGCGACGAGGTGTTGCTGGTGTTTGCTGCCGGGGCGATGTTCACGCAGGTTGTCGCCCGGCCAGACCGCCAGAATGAGGAGCACGGACAGGAAGCGATCAATCGTTTTTTCGCAATTCCGATCTTCGTGCTGTTCGGAACGGCCCTCCCGTGGCTCGCGTGGATCGATCTGGGATGGTGCGGCATCCTGCTTGTCGTAAGTCTGCTTTTGTTGCGACGGCCGCCGGTGATGCTGATCCTTTATCCCCATCTTCCAGAAGTCCGCACTGTTTCTGAGATGATGTTCATGGGATGGTTCGGACCGGTTGCGGTGGCTGCAATCTATTATGCATCGTTGATGGAGCACCGCATGAATGCACCGGTCATCTGGCATGTTATCAGTCTGGTCGTCTTCGGGTCCGTCGTGGCGCATGGCATGACTGGCGCCGCGTTGACCCGCGCCTTGGGCCGGAAGGACCGCGCAGGCTAGATGAATCCTGCGGCGTGGAACATCTGGGGAAGACGAAGGTTCAGGCGCCGCAATTACGTGGTCGCCACCGGAGTACAGCATATGCCTGACATTAACGCCGCCTCGCTGAAAGCCTTTGGTCTGAACTGCTCCCTCCGTTCATCGGCTTCGGATCAGGAAAGCTCGACCGACAAGTTGATCGGTGACTTCTTCACCGCACTTCGCCCCTACGGTGTCACTGCAACGATTGAACGCGCCGCCGATTATGACGTCAAACCAGGCGTTTTGCGCGATATGGGGCCGGGTGATGCCTGGCCGTCGCTGCTTGCGGAGATAATGGAGGCGGACATCTTCGTCCTGGGTACGCCGATCTGGCTGGGCCAACCCTCCAGTATCGCCAAGCGTGTTTTGGAACGTCTGGATTCTTTCTTGTCTGAAACGGATGACCGGAACCGGATGCCGGCCGCCGGCAAGGTCGCTTTGGTCGCGGTTGTCGGAAACGAGGATGGCGCCCATGCCTGCCACGCGGCCTGCTTTCAGGCGCTGAATGATGTCGGTTTCACCATCCCCGCAAATGCAGGGCTGTATTGGGTTGGCGAAGCCATGCAATCGGTCGATTACGTAGATTTGGACCATATTCCAGATGCGATCGCGACCACATTGCAGTCCGCAGCATCGAATTCCGCGCATCTGGCAAAACTGCTGAAACATCAGGGTTTTCCTGGCGTGGCCGAATAAATGGGGCATTGCCACGACTGGTTCCGGTAAACATCGGGCCCATTTCTGCATGGCAGGATGGGTTCGTTGTCGCCCCTCTTCACGACGATCGAAAACTTTGGAACATACCGCCTAGCTCCCGGTTCGGGCGATTGGCGCGAAGCGTCCAGGGTGACGCGGACGCCGTGGTTCAGATGCTGAGGCTGCTCAGCAAAGTTGTTCAAAGGAGAAAAAGATGCCTTTCAAGAAATCTGCCATTCTAGCCTGCATCGGAGTTCTGTCGGCAACCGTCGTCACAGCACAGGCTCCTGCCTCCGATCCCGCGACAACCGATCCGGCAATGACCGATCCAGCTATGACTGAACGTGGCATGATGGGCAGCAGCGGTGTCGCTAGCCCGGAAAACCGCGAGGCAATGGTCAGCGCCGACGATCTGATCGGTGCCAACATCTATTCGATCAACGAAGGCTATGACGAAAGCAGCTGGAACCAGACCCGCAGCTATGGCGCAGTCGAGGCGGGCTGGGAAGATATCGGCGAGATCGACGATATCCTGATGTCACGTGACGGTCGTATGGTGGGACTGGCTGTCGAAACGGGCGGATGGCTTGATATCGGTGATGACACCGTTGTCGTCTCGCTTGAGGATGTTCGGATCGTTTCCGAGAATGCAACCCATTCGGTGGTCACCCGCATGAGCCAGGAGCAGCTGGAGGCCAAGCCGGAACTGGATGACAGCTGGTGGACGGACTGACCATCGCGGGACACATGAGGCAGAGTGCGATCCCATGTGTCCCGCCCCCGATCTGGCTGCAGCGGGACTTTTCAACTCCTGCCAATCAGACGTAGGTGCTTGAAAACAGTCTTTCTTTACCGCAGCCATGTGTACCTTCAACGCACGGATCCAAGTTCTGCGTTCCACTCTTCTTCAGGCAGCAGACTTCGAGTTTTTCGCGCCCCAAGATGACCATGGCGTCCGAAACAAATGCTGCACGGTCCAGGAACATATTGCCGTACCACCGATTAAGGGCAGGTCTTATGACGAAGGAGGACATGACATGAGACTTCAAACGAAGATCGCAGCCATGAGCGCCGTTTGCGCACTCTACGCCGGGGGCGCGTTGGCGCAGTCCCAAGGTGGCGAAAGCACAGGACACATGGGTGACATGGATGCAGATCAGGTCACATGCGCCGATATTACGGTCATGGATACCCAGTTGATTCCGGGCGCTCTGTACTTTGTCGCCGGGTATGGTGAAGGCAGTCGGGCGGCGTCCGGGGACGACGCTTCTGCCAGCCAATCCGAGATGGCACAAGGGGGTGGATCTGAAGCAGGCTCTGCATCGGAGCCGGAAACGGGCACCACGACTGAAACATCAACGACCGGATCGGCGGGTGGCACAATGTCTTCCGACAGCGGATCATCAACCGAACCCGCCTCTGGTGCCGAAAGCGGTAATGGGGCGGACACAGGCATGGCCCATCAGTCCGCTGCGCCAAACGACACCACGTCAGGCGGGAACACGGATGCTGATATGGCCGCCGGGTCCGGCGAAGATGCAGGAATGGGTGGCGATCAGCCTTCAGTCGTCCGGGTCACCGGCCTGTTTGAGATCCCCGTCGAAGATGTCGTGACCTTCTGCGGCGAGAATCAGGACATGACAGTGTCGGACGCCGTCCAGCAGCACCGGAACAACGGCGGCAGCGGCGAATCCACGAACTGAGGTCATACCCTGAACGGCGGCGCGGCAAATGCTTCGCCGCCGTTGCGGGCCGGGCGGGAACATGCATCAGGGGTTCTGTCGCAAATTGTGCGTCGAGACGTAGGATGTCGATGACTGCCTCGACTTCAGGCGGTAATCTGACAGAACTGCTGAAATGGGCGCAGCTCTGGTCTGAACTGCCCTTTGCGGATCATGTTGACCAGTTCGATCCCGGCGATGGTTGACGCGGCTGACTTGAAGCTCTTGAAGCCGAGCATTGGTCTCACCCGGCGCTTGATGTAGCGGTGGTCCTGCTCGACAAGACTGTGGAGATACTTGATCCGCACCATCTCGATCGGGACCGGGCATCCGAAACGCTTCAACATCCGGTTGATGTCCTTGATGCCTTCGGTGTTGGCTGCACTCTTGTCGATGACAATTTTGCGGGGCAGGCCGTTTACCTCCATTGCGCGGGCAAAGAACTTGATCGCCGCGGTCTCGTTGGGGCGCTCCGAGAGCATGAGGTCCAGCGTCTTCCCGAACTTGTCGACGGCGCGGTAAAGATAGACCCAATGGTCTTTTACTTTGATGTAGGTCTCGTCCATGCGCCAGGATCTGTCAGTCGGACGCTTGCAGCGGCGCGCATCTTCCGCGACCTGACCCGCGTACCGCCCCACCCACCGGTTGAGTGTGGCATGGTCAACCGTGACACCCCGCTCGGCCATGATCTCCTCAAGGTCGCGGTAGGACACCCCGTAGCGCAGGTAAAAAAAGACCGCATGCAGGATCACGTCCTTGGGAAGTGGGCACCTTTGAATGATACACTCATTGCTCACTCCTCATCAAAACGGCCGACTTCACACCATTCTATCCTTCCAGCTTGGATCTCACAAAAAATTTGCGACAGATCCGCTTTCGAGTATCTCCTTCGTGTCGAGAGCGCTGATCTCTCAGAATACAAGCGCTTTCACACGGAGGTCTTGGGCACCCAATCCCATGTCCGTGCGATCACATCCTACATTGTGATGGGATCACCTAAGGATGAACGCGC
This sequence comes from Paracoccus sp. SM22M-07, assembly GCF_001887735.1. Taxonomy (NCBI): domain Bacteria; kingdom Pseudomonadati; phylum Pseudomonadota; class Alphaproteobacteria; order Rhodobacterales; family Paracoccaceae; genus Paracoccus; species Paracoccus sp. SM22M-07. Next base: position 9,937 of record NZ_JPKW01000001.1, on the reverse strand, counting down.
CAGATGATCTTAACGTGCGAGCCAGTGTAGCTCATGGATTTGTATACAGGCGCTGCCAAATGTTGCGGAAGGGCTCTTCGGGACAATATGACGCTTCGCGCGACGGCCGGGAGCGTCCGACCCGCCCTATCGGCCCAAAGCGGCCGCCAGACGCTTGAAAGATGCTGCCTGGCAGCTTCCTGAGACCGGAAGTTCGTGCCTGGCGCGGCGCGATTGACCAGGCAGGGTCCGCTTTGGGGACGGTGCGGGCATTCGCTGAAGATGTTTGAGCCTTGCCGCGCCTGCGGATGCCTTGGCGCGCCGGGCGTAAAGTAGATTAGTTTAGATAGAGAGGCTCAGAAGGCGTAGCGCAGGCCGGCGAGCAGGTCGAAGGTCTCAAACTTGCCATCGAAGTTGTCCCCACCCGGGCCGTCGAACCTGCCCGTCTCGGTCTGGAACCAGCGTCCCTCGGCGTAGAGACTGGCGTTGGGGTTCAGTTCGTAGTCAACGCCACCGATCAGCTGGTAGGCCAGCAACGTATCAGCGTCGTAATTCTGGCCGGGGACGCTCGTCTCCACGTTGACCCCGCCAATGCCGCCGCCGAAATAGGGCCGGATCGCCCCGGTCGCGACCATGCCGTCGAACATGTATATCGCGTTGAACATGAAAGCGTTGGCAGAGGTGTCGCCGTCCGCACTGGCGCTTTCGTCATCCTCATCACGGTCCGTGATGGCGGCATCGGCGCTGCGGTAGGCGTATTCGATCTCCATCGAGATATTCGGCGTGAAGGCCGCGCCGACCGCGACGCCCAGAGCATACCCGGTCTCGTAGTCGAAACTGGGGCGGGCGATCTGCTCACCGTCCTCCCTGAGGGTGGCTTCAAAGTTCGACGGCCAGGTCGCGCCTCCGAAACCTTTGACGTAAATATCTCCCTGCGAAAGCATCTGACCGGACGCCATCCCCGCACCCCCCGCCAGCGCCGCGATCGCCACTGCTGTAGTCAAAGGAGCGTGTTTCATTCCCTTTCCCTCTTTTTTACCCAGACTTATTTTAAGTTACGTCAGGGCGATCAATTTGTAAGCGATTCTTCGGGCGCGGGGAATTGAAACAGAGAAATCCTTTGGTTTGGGCCCCACGGGTTGCCGCAGCATTAGCCTGCATCTTCCGAAAAACGGTTGTTTCTTGGGGTTCAGCAGCTAGAGGTTGAGCGCAGGACAGATAGCGACGGCCGCAAT
>NZ_JPKW01000001.1:0-8703 GCF_001887735.1 Paracoccus sp. SM22M-07 | reverse complement strand
GGGTTGCCGCAGCATTAGCCTGCATCTTCCGAAAAACGGTTGTTTCTTGGGGTTCAGCAGCTAGAGGTTGAGCGCAGGACAGATAGCGACGGCCGCAATGGACTCTTCATGTCTATCTTCAATAACCACAACGGTGCAGGTTAGCATCTATCCCAGTAATCGGCCAAGGTTGTGTGGAGGTGGAGCGGCAGGGGGTTGTCGGATGCTGATTTACCGGACTGTTCGCTCTTATCCACCTCAAACGTAAAAGATCAACCGCCGCCGCGGATCATCGCAGCGACGGGAGCTGTTCAGGCCTTGGAAGGATTAACCTCGCCTTCCTCCTCGCCGTCCCAGTAATGCACGCGAACAGCATGAACTTTTATCAGGGCCATGCCCGGAGTGTCGATCCCGTCGGGAAACCAGCGATCGATGTCGGAAGACCAATGATCGGCGAAGGCTGCCTTGTCGCGGATGATGATAGCCTCGCCCTCAACGGCGACAAAAAGCGGCGGAGCGCCCAGAATGCCGGCGCGACCTTGGAAGGACAGCGCGACATGCTGGTCGCGCTCGATGTCGCTAACGGTGCGCGTGTCTTCATAGGTGAAGTAATAGCTGTCGCCGTCCCATTCGACCTCGCTGTTGTTGCTCATCGGGCGGGTGGCCAATTGCCCGCCCTCGGTTCGGGTGGTCAGCATGGCAAAATCGATCTTGCCCATCGCCTTTGCCAAATCTTGGATTGTCCTGTGGGCCATGGTCCCTCCTGCGGGTTAAGGATGCACACTGTCCCGAACGCTGGCCTGATACATTTTGTTGCGCGTCCAGACATAGATCCCTCAAGAAGGTTCAGGCTGTAATAGGCCGTGCAACCAGCTTTCGGAGGTGGGTTTGCTAGGATGGGGGAAGTTCACGTCGGAAGGTCATGCGGGCCGTGCGGCAGCTCCCTGCCGGCGGTGATCATGCCATCTCGGCCATCAGGCGATTTTACAGTCGGGTGCTGCGCCATCCCCAGGGCGTGGTCAGGTATGGTTATGCGAAGACTTGGCCGCGGCGGCAGGGGAAGTCCTCTGTTTCAGCCAATCAGCCATGATCACAACATTAGGACCGGTATTGTCGGCAGCGGCGCAGTCAGACAGCCAGCGCGCCGTACGGTCCGGGCCAGTGCTCGCATAGCAGGAGATGCATCCTAGGCGATGGCTCCCCATCGGGGTCATCTCATTGCTACATACACCACACCAGTCACCACGCATCAACGTCTTCTCCATAGCCTCTCAGCTTCGAGTAGCACAGCGGAGTTACCGATCAGCTAATTGCAGCGCTCTCCTCAGTTCGTGCCCCTCGCGTGTTTGCGCAAATCCCACGGCATCTCGAACCTCCTGCTCCAGACACCGCGCTTTGCATTCTTTGCAGCCTGCTCTTCGGCGTCGTAGATGTCCCCGCCATACTGCCGGTAGGCCACAGCCCAGCCCTCCGCTACCATCCAGGCATTCAGATTGCGGTTTCCAGCCCAGCATTCCGCAACCACCCGGCCATAGCGGTCGGTGTCGCGCTCCTCGCAGCGAACCTCTTGCCGGTTGATCGCGTCCACCAGCGCTTCGGTCGATGCCTCCCCGCACGTCCAGTCCGACCGGTTTCGTCGACAGGTTTGCCGCCCCTCTGGGGCATCGATGCCGAACATCCGGATCCGTGTGCCATCGATATCCAACGTATCGCCGTCGATGACATGGGCCAGACCCGCCACCTGATCGCGAGCTTGCTCAGTCCGAAGAATGTCCCCAAGCTGATCTTCCAACGCATCACGGATCTGGGGACTTCTGTCCCCGATCACCAGGATCGCGGCAACAATCGCCAAAGCACCAATGAGCTTCTGCAAGCCGCTCCGGCGACGTGTCTTTTGTCTTGAACTCATGGCCGGCGGTGTGGAGCCAAACGCAAGCGTCCGCAAGGAGTGACCGGCTCAGAGCGGCCGGTCGATGACCGCTAAGTGCCGCAGTAAAGTTTTCCAAACCGGACATCCGTGCTTCGCGCACCGAGTTTGACCAGGCGAAGGCCGCTGTGCAGGAGTTTTCTGCCGTTCGCCGCGGGCTCTAAATTCACGATGCGTCTGCGAAGCCGTGATGGAGTGAAATCAGATCAAGTGCCTATAGTAGACGACACCGGCAGCTTGCTCGACCCTTTCATTTCCTTCAACGACAGGTTGGAGCGGATGCTTGTCACACCTGGAAGCCGGCGCAACGTGCTGTCGACGAAGGCGCTGTAATCGTCTAGGTCGCGTGCCACCACGATCAGCAGGAAGTCATCCGCACCTGTGGTGTTGTGACACGCGAGGATGTTCGGCGTCGTTTCGACGATGCGCTGGAATTCGGCAGTGGCGGCTTGGTCGTGTTCAGAACAGCGCAGCTGAACGAAGGCCATGACACCGAGGCCGAGCTTGCGCCGGTTCAGGTTCGCTTGGGAGCCCTCGATGAACCCACTTTCCTCGAGCCGTTTCAGCCGCCGCCAGCAGGGAGTTTCGCTCATTCCAAGACGATCGGCGAGCCTGGCGTTGGTCATGCGACCATCGTCCTGCAAAAGGCTCAGAAGCTGAGCATTAATACCGTCAATCTCTGGCATCGAGCAGATTCCTCCATAAAGCGTGATTCTGATAGGGAATACTGCCTTGTAAATCGTTAATACGGGAAAGAATGGCAATCTTATTTCGGGTGCACCGGCCTATTCTGCCGCAGATTTGCCTCAAACCGAAAGTCCCTGCCATGAAGGCCGTCCTCTTCGAAAAATTCCAGGAAGCTCCCAAGCTGACGAGAGTTGCCGATCCCACCCCCGGCCCGGATGGTGTGGTGCTGAAGGTCGCAGCCACTGGGGTCTGCCGCAGCGACTGGCATGGCTGGATGGGGCATGACAGCGCCATCGACCTGCCGCACGTGCCGGGGCATGAACTGGCCGGTGTGGTCGAAGCCGTCGGCAAGGAAGTCAGGAACTGGAAGGTCGGCGACAAGGTGACCGTTCCCTTCATCTGCGGCTGCGGCAGTTGCTCGGAGTGTCATTCGGGCAACCAGCAGGTCTGCCTGTATCAGGAACAGCCTGGCTTTACGCATTGGGGGTCGTTCGCGGAATATGTGCCGATCCATCATGCAGACCTGAACTTGGTTGCATTGCCCGAAGCGATGGATTTTGCCACCGCTGCCAGCCTCGGCTGCCGTTTTGCCACATCTTTCCGGGCGGTGATCGACCACGGCAAGGTCCGCGCAGGCCAGTGGCTCGCAGTCCATGGTTGCGGCGGCGTCGGCTTGTCGGCGGTGATGATCGCCGCAGCAGCGGGGGAGAACGTGATCGGCGTCGATCTCGATCCGGCCAAGCTGGCCATGGCGCGGGACCTGGGTGCGGTGGCGGTCATTGACGGGCGCGAGGCCGACGTCCCCGCCGCCATCCAGGAGATCACCAAAGGCGGAGCGCATGTCTCGCTCGACGCATTGGGGCACCCGGCGACGATGACCAACTCGATCCTGTGTCTCAGGCCGCGGGGCAGGCACGTTCAGGTGGGTCTGATGCTGGGGGACCATGCCGCCCCCGCGATCCCGATGCCGATGCCGAAGATCGTCGGGCAGGAAATCGAGTTGCTTGGCTCACATGGGATGCAGGCGCACCGTTATGGCGCGATGCTGGACATGGTCGCCAGCGGGCGGCTGGATCCGTCGCGGCTGGTGGGCCGGGAGATCAGCCTGTCTGGAGCCCCGCAAGCACTGATGGAGATGGACAGGTTTCAGTCCTTAGGCGCCACCGTCATCACCCGGTTCTGAGTGCGAGTTCATCGGATTCATCGGCGGCGGCACTATTGTCACCGTCCTTCTGGGCGGGCTCATCGTGCGAGGCAAGGTCTCGGTGCAGGTTGCCGCCACCGATTCAGGCACCGATCAACGGGTGCACATGGAAGCAACCTAGCAAATAACAGGAATGGCCTCTTCGCGTCGTCCGGCCACCCATAATGACGGGAAGAACGCGGGAGGTCACACACCCGTGCACTTTCGGCCCTTTGCGGTCGGTCGGGAGAGCAGCGGCGCCGCAGTGCGGATTCTCCATACCGGCCACTCATGCTTGCCGCAGCAAGATTGACCGGGCAATGTCGCTGATGCGGGACCTTTCTGCCGGTCACATCGTCTAACCGATGACCCTTCGCGGCTGCAGCATGGGCGACATGGATGGCGGAAAGCCGACTGAGGGCAGCGCAGCAAAGCAGCTGCGGCATCTTGCTAGAGCAGCCGTTCGAACACCCTGCCGCAATTGACGTAGCATCACTATTTACGGCCGGAAAAGCCACATTTCCGCAACAACGGTGACCACCGAGGCCCGCGTGCTTGCCCAAGGTCCGCGCGATATCACTCAGCGCCTCGTTAGCCGTGCAACGTTGCCAGAGTTCAGCCTCCTGATAAGGCGACAGGCGACGGTGAGCGGTTCGTGCCATCGTAGGCCCCTGTCAAAACATCTCAGGCCGACGTTGTTGCGTCGACCGATCAACCACACTAGCTCTTTTCAAGACGCCGCCGGGAGCGGACTTGTCAGGCAACGCAACTGCATGGGTCGACGTTGAAGTCCAGCCTGCCCACTGAATCTGGTCCGCTTGCGCAGCGACATGAAATGGATGGATGCTTGCCATGCCGACACTGACGATCACCCACAAAACGACTTACGCTTATAGGCATCCCGTCATTCTCGGACCGCATCGGCTCATGCTGCGGCCCCGGGAAAGTCGGGACCTCAGGCTCATCTCGCTTGAATTGGATGTCTCACCGCAAGCCGAGCTTGCATGGTCGCAGGACGTGGCAGGAAATGCGATCGCCTTGGCGAACTTCGAAGGTTCAGCCGACCGTCTGTCCATCGAAAGCCGTGCCCAGGTTGAGCTGACTGCCCCCATGTGGCCGATCTACCCTATCGCTGCCAAGGCGATCAGTTATCCCTTCCTTTATTCCGACGAAGACTGGACCGACCTCGGCGCCCTAACACGCCCACACTACGAGGATAATGAGCGCCGCCTCTCGCAATGGGTGGAAGGTTTCGTGTTCCAGCGTCCGACGGACACCTTGTCTCTCCTGAAGGATATCAACGCCGGCATATCCGCTCACCTGGCTTATGAAAGCCTTGAAAGCGAAGGCACGCAGTCTCCACTCCAGACATTGTCATACGGAAAAGGGTCGTGCCGCGATTGGGCCGTCCTGCTCGCAGAAAGCGCTCGCCACCTGGGGCTTGGGGCGCGCCTTGTCTCCGGCTACCTCTTCGATCCCGATTACTCGCTTGTAGGCTCCACCGATTCTGGATCGACGCATGCCTGGGTGGAGATCTACCTTCCAGGCGCAGGATGGATCACCTTCGACCCGACCAATCGTAGCGTGGGGTCAGGCAACCTCGTTCCTGTCGCTGTCGCCCGCGATATCCGTCATGCCGTTCCTGTGACAGGGAGCTTTGCCGGCCCGTCTGACGCGCTGATCGTCATGAGCGTAGAGGTTGGCGTGTCCAGCTTGACCATGTCATAGCATCGTGACTCTGTATATCCACAGAGTTCATGACCAAAGAAAACATTGGTGCGTTGCCATGCCTCGACTGTGTCAAAAGATCAAATGCGCGGCGGCCTTTGCGAAGGTTGGTCATGATGACAAACGCAATTTTCCCGCGCTGCACAGGGCGCGAACCTACGTTCCAAGCTTGACCCCAATCCAGATCTAGACAAAGCGTTGTTCCGGCCTTCGACACGGGTCAGGCGAGTTGTCCGCCCAACTGTTCCGCAAGTGTCTCAATGAGCTTAATGCCGGTGTCAGAGCCCGCTGAGCTGCAGCTGGCCATGATCTTGCCGCTCGTGCCAGACGCCTCGTGCGGGTGGTTCGTCAGGCGCTCTTGGCTCTTGATCAGGGCCGACTGGACGGATGCGGCTGCGAGCTTGATCGCTGACGCTCTTCAAGCAGATCGGACCTGCCGGGTATTTGTGCCGCTCCACACGCTTCAGTTGATGCATCAGGATGGGCATGCCAACAAACGCGAAAGGGGCCACATCCGCCAAGTTTTCATGCGTCTTGTCAGCGAGATTGCCGCTCATAAAGATGCAGCACACGCCCAGAACATTGTAAAACCAGCGAGATGCGTCGATGCTAAGGCGAGCCGTTCCAAGCCGCAGATCCATCGACGAGACATTCGGCAGCGTTTCTCGCGCGGCGCGCTTGCAGCTCTCAAAGTCCTTCGCGACGCCGGTCACCACGTGACCGACGTCCTCCATTAGATCCTGAAGATCCAACGCGATGAGGAATTCCTCCTCCACAATCTGAACGCGCAGACTCACGCGCTGCGGAGTGGCACGTGAATGACGACGCGATACCCGGGTTCTGCATGAGTTGTGGTCATGGAGGCGTCGAGCTGCGCCACGAGGCCGTCGATGATGCTCGTGCCGAGGCCCGGTTTGGCGTCAACGTCCTTCCCGGTGCCGTTGTCCGCCACGTCGATTACCAGTCTACCATCTTCCAGACTCGTCGTGACCCTGATGATCCCATCCGCAATGCCCGCGAGACCGTGCTTGATCGCGTTCGTCGCCAACTCGTTCACGATCAGAGCAAGCGGGATTGCCTTATCAGCCGCAAGGTTCACGTCGGCTGCATCACATCGGATCTCCACCCCGGCTGTCCCAGCATCGCCGGATGCAAGGTTTGCGCACAGCTCACGCAGATAGGCGCCGAAGGCAACGGACGTCACCTCGTTCGAGCGGTAGAGCATCTCATGCACGGAGGTAACCGCCCGGACCCGTGCAGCCGCCCCGTGAAGGCGTTCGCGCACCTCGCCCGGACCAGCACGGCGCGCGTCGGTGCTGAGGATGCTGGCCACCAGCTGAAGGCTGTTCTTGATCCGGTGGTTCACCTCGCCGAGCAGCGTTTCCTTCTGCGCCAGCAGCCGGTCTCGTTCCTCCAGAGTGTTGGCCAGCATCTCCTCGCGCTGCTTGGCCCGGGTGATGTCGAGGCTGGCGACGACAAAACGGGGAGGCGTATCGCGATGATCCCGCACCAACTCGCCATGCGATGAGAGCCAGGTCGTGGTCCCGTCTTCCTTGATAAGGCGGTGCGCGAGTGAGACGACCGTATGCTCGGTCGCGTCCATGTGCTGCTCGAAAGCGCCCTTCAGCTCGGCTCGGTCTTCGGGGTGAACCTGCTCGAACAAGTCGCGCGCGGGCAGCGTGCCCTCCCGGTCCGGCAGTCCCAACAGGGCGGCAAGGGCACGAGAGGCGTAGATCGTCTCGGTGCCCGGGTCATATTCCCAGAACGCCAGATCGTTGAGCCGCTGTGCCGAACGTAGGCGGATTGCCTGATCGCGGCGGAACAGCGTCTCGTCCGTCACATCTTCAACATGGTGGATCAGCGCCACGACCTTCCCGTCGCGCAGGATCGGAGTGTTCAGCGGCTTCCAGTGACGCTCCTCGAAACCGCCTGGCGTGCCCCGGATCGGGATGTCGTATTTCTGCACTGGCATGGCATGCGGCCGCCCGGTAGAACGCGCCTTCTCCAAAGACGCGCGGAGGTTACGCACGCCATCGGCGTTCGGATCATCGGGATTGTCCGGGAAAGCCTCAAAGAGCGGGAGCCCGACGAGGCTCTCTTGACGCGCGCCGGTAAGGTCCAGATACTGCCGGTTGACGTCGATGATGTTGAAATCCGGATCGAGGATCAGGTAGCCATGCGGTGCTGCGTCGAAAACAGCAGCACGCAGCGCTACAGCTTCCATCCTCTCAGAAGTTCCGCCCATGTCTGCTCCGATCGCATATCTCTATATCTATCATCATCGAGCCTGTAGATTGGAAAGCCAACCCCACGCCTCTCTAAGTTGGTTCCGAATTCGTAAGGACGGCTAGGCGACTGACCGCTAGCGTCACATACACCAATACCGGACAGCCGTTCTTGCTGTCTTTGGCACACAGTTCGCCGCATGACGGAAGCTGGCGCGTAGCACGATGCCGGGTCCGGTGTCCGCTATGAGGAAGCTGCACTGCGGCACCGTATAGGGGCCGACCGTCTGCTCTGGGCCGACCATGATGCTGCAGTGCGCCTGAATGTCGCTGATGGGCTCCTCGTGTCGATGCTGCCGCCCTTGCCGACGGGGAGTCACTGGGCCCCTTTTGGTCGATATACGGCCGTTTCTGGTGCCGGCTTGAGCGCAGACGCCGAGCCTGCAGGATGATATGCTTGCTTTGTCGACACTATCGAAGAAGGGCGGGCATGGCGGAAAGGAGGTGTCACCATGTCCATCGATTTTCTTCCCGCCGTCAGGCCTGCCCGCGTCAGTTGGAATAAGGGCCGCATCGTCGGTCAGAAGCGGCCGCTTCTTCCGCGGCACGTATGGTCGATCCGGGTCCGGCTTGAAATGGCAGGCAATGACCGCGACCTCGCGCTGTTTAACATGGCGATCGACAGCAAGCTCCGCGGGTGCGACCTCGTGGCTCTGAGGGTCCGAGACGTTTTTGCCGCAGGGCATGTTAAGGAGCGGGCCTCGATGATCCAGAGCAAAACAGGAAAACCTGTTCGGTTCGAGATTACCGATACGACCCGCCAATCCTTGGACCGCTGGATCGGAAACCCCGAGATGATTGGCGTCGAATTCCTGTTGGTCTGCCCCCTGAAAAGTGGTCCTCCCTGAGGTATGGCTTTTGAGCCATTTGGAGGATGCAGGAATGCCCCAGAAAAAGCACAAGCCGGAGGAGAT